>URWQ01000065.1 GCA_900551635.1 uncultured Collinsella sp.
CAGCCAGCGCGCAGGCGGCAACGGCGGTCTTACCGGTACCGACATCGCCCAGCAGCAGACGGTTCATCACGCGCCCGCCATCGCACATGTCATGCAGGATGTCTTGGAATGCGGCCTCCTGCTCGTCGCTCAGCGAAAACGGAAGGGCCTGTTTAAGCGCGCCCAGATGCTCGCCCGCAGTGTGGGCATAGGGCACCACATCGACCAGGCCGCCGTCGTTGCGCAGACGCAGCGCCAGCTGCAGGTAGAGGCACTCCTCGTAGGCAAGACGCCGGCGTGCGATGTCGCGCTCAGCCATGCTCGAGGGAAAGTGGATCGAACGCAACGCGCGGGCATTGCTCATGAGCTTCCGCTTTGCGCGCAGCGGCGCGGGAATCGGATCGAACGGATTGCCGACGACCTCGAGCGCGCCGCTTACGATGCGGCGCATCCACGCCTGGCTCACGCCATCGCTCACGTAATGGACCGGCAGAATGGTGCCTGCGGCGCGCCCGTCCTCGAGCTTTTCAAAGTGGGGCGAGGCCATCTGCTTAAAGCCGTAGGCAAACTCGACCTTGCCCATCACGGCCAGGCGGTCGCCCTGCTTAAGCTGCTGGGCAATCCAGGGCTGGCGGAAAAAGGCGACCTGCAACACGCCCGTCTCGTCCACCAGCGATACCTCGGTCACCTGCATGCGCGGACGCGGCTGCTTTTGGACGATGCGGTCGACCGTGGCGATGATGGTGCACACGGTACCGATGGGCGCCATCTCGATGGACCACGAACGGGTAAAGTCGAGGTATCGATGAGGGATATGGAGAAGGAGGTCCCCCACCGTCCGAATTCCCAGACGGCGAAGGGCCTCCTCACGTTTACCCGAAACATATTTGAGTCGCGCGATATCCTCGTCGAGCGCATTGCTCTGGGCAAAGCGCTCCGAGACGCGCGGCACGGAGCACAGCTCGGACATGGGCAGTTGCCTACTCGATCGAGAAGATCACGGGATAGAGCGGCTGCTCGCCACGATGGGCGTCAATCTCCAGATCGGGCTGAGCCTCCTCGATAGCGTCGACGATCTCCTGGAAGGCCTCATCGGACAGCTCCTCGCCGGCCAGAATCGTCAGCGCGTCGCCCTCCTCTTCCTCCTGCATGCGGTTGATGCAGTCGAGCGTGACCTGCTTCACGTCGGAGCCAACCACGTCGATGGAGCCGGCGATGATACCCATGACGTCACCGGAGTGAATCGGAGAACCGTCAGAGGCACTGGAGTCGCGCACGGCGCGGGTGACCTCGCCATCGCGGACCTCGCTGATGGCGTCGACCATGGCGGCGACGGCATTCTCGAGCTCGGAATCGGGCAGGACCGCGAACAGCGCGGAGAAGGCCTGCGGGACGGTCTTGGTGGGAACGACGGCGACCTTCTTGTCGGTGCAGGCTGAGGCAGCAGCCTCAGCGGCCATGCGGATGTTGCCGTTGTTGGGCAAGATGATGACCGAGGTCGCGTTGACCTGGTCCACCGCGCCCAGCAGGTCGGCGGTCGAGGGATTCATAGTCTGGCCACCGGACACGATCACGTCGACGCCGAGGGACTTGAGGATGTCGGCCTCGCCGGAACCGGCGGCAACGGCGACAAAGCCCAGCGCCTTGGCGGGCTCGGCGGCCTTTTCCTGATCCTCGTGGATCTTGGCGGTACGGTCGTGGGCCTCCATCTCCATGTTGTGGATAAAGACCTCATAGATCTGACCGAGCTGCAGCATGTGCTCGAGCACCAGGTTGGGGGTGTTGGAGTGCACATGGATCTTGTAATCGGGATAGGCGCCCACGAGTAGCTCACAGTCGCCCATGGAACCAAGGAACTTAAGGCACTCGTCCTCGTCAAACGGGGCGTCGGCCTTAAACAGGAACTCGTTGCAGTAGCGGAACTCCGAGCCCTCCCAATCGTCGTTGGCCTCGATCTTAACGCGACCAAGGGCCGCGTCGCGGGCAGAGCCAGCGGAATCAAACGTGGCGGAGAAATCCTCGACAACGGTGCTGCGGCCAAGCGCGGCGGCAACAAAGTTCTCAAGGAAAATAGCAAAGCCAAAGGCGCCGGAGTCAACCACGCCGTTCTCCTTCAGAACGGGCAGCAGGTCGGGCGTACGAGCGACGGACTGGTAGGCCTCGACGACGATGGCGTCGAGCGCATCCTCGGCAGAGAACTTCTTCTTCTCGCACTCGTCTGCCTTGGTCGAAACATCACGCAGAACCGTGAGGATCGTGCCCTCGATGGGCTTACGGACAGCCTGGAAGGCAACCTTGACGGCACGACGGAAGGCGAAGGCGATATTGGCGGACGTAATAGGCTCGTCGGCAGAGACAAGGCCCTCGGCCACGCCGCGCAGGATCTGCGACGTGATGACGCCGGAATTACCGCGGGCACCCATGAGGGAGCCGTGGGTGATGGCGCCGGCGATGGCCTCCATATCGGCATCGGCGGGAAGGGCGGAAAGCTCCTTGGTCACCGAGGCGAGCGTGAGCGACATGTTGGTGCCGGTGTCGCCGTCGGGGACGGGGAAGACGTTCAGCTCGTTGACCTTCGGCAGCCGCAGCGATCGGAAAACAGGTGCGAATGGTCTTTGCAATCATGGGTATTTGAATCTCCGTTTTCGGATGCTAGTTCAGACGGCTCTTGAGCGCGTCGATGTGAATGCCGATCTTAAGGCTGGTGGGATCGATCTGGGCGATCTCCTGAAGGGTAAAGGCAACGGAGCTCGAAAGATTGTGGCAGACGGACTTCATGTTGACGCCGTTCTCGAGCACGACGTGAAGATCGACCGTAAGGCCGTTCTCGTCGGCGGAGACAAGCACGCCCTTGCGGAGGCGCTGACCGGCAAGCAGGCGCACGCTCTCGGCGCCCTGGAGCTGTTCGGCCATACCGACGACGCCATAGCACGTCATCGCGGCATAACCGGCAATATCGGCAATAACGTCGTTCGAGACGCTCAGACTGCCGTTAATGGTCTCAGACACAAGAATCTCCTTATCTGGTGCTCGCGGCACCATCTCGTGGGAGCAATCATCGCAATATTCTACAACGACCGCGCCATGTTGAGGTGGTGGGTCACGGGATTACATCCTCGACACGAAATGTTGATATGGCAACGTTCGTGCCAGGCGATCGCGGCATGAAAAAACCCGCCGCATAAGCGGCGGGTTTTACAACCTGGCTCCCCGGGTAGGACTCGAACCTACAACAGCGCGGTTAACAGCCGCGTGCTCTACCATTGAGCTACCGAGGAATAGGTGCGTGCTCTCAAGCAACGAAGATTATTATACGGACGAATCAGCTCAGGGCAAGAACTTTTTTGAGAATTTTTCCGACCTAGTCATTGGGGGCGTCCCCAACGACTACATGAAAGCGCCCTCAAGCGGATGTGCTTGAGGGCGCTTCTTGCTTGACTAGCTTTCGATATAGTCTTTGAGCTTGCTGGAGCGGCTGGGGTGGCGGAGCTTGGCAAGGGTCTTGGACTCGATCTGGCGGATACGCTCGCGCGTGACGCCAAACTCGCGGCCGACTTCCTCGAGCGTGCGGGGATGTCCGTCGACAAGGCCAAAGCGCAGCTCGATAACCTTGCGCTCACGATCGGCAAGCGAGTCGAGCACCTGGGTGAGCTGCTCCTGCAGCATGGAGAAGCTGGCGGCATCGGGCGGAACGATAGCCTGGGAGTCCTCGATGAAGTCTCCCAGCTGGGAATCCTCTTCCTCGCCGATAGGGGTCTCGAGAGACACGGGCTCCTGCGAGATCTTCTGGATTTCGCGGACGCGGTCGGCACTCATGTCCATCTCGGCACCGATCTCCTCGGGGGTCGGGTCGCGACCCAGGTCCTGGAGAAGCTGACGCTGCACGCGGACGAGCTTGTTGATGGTCTCGACCATGTGCACGGGAATACGGATGGTACGGGCCTGGTCGGCGATAGCACGCGTGATGGCCTGACGGATCCACCACGTGGCGTACGTGGAGAACTTAAAGCCCTTCTGGTAGTCGAACTTCTCGACGGCGCGGATCAAACCGAGGTTGCCCTCCTGGATCAGGTCCAGGAACAGCATGCCGCGACCGACATAGCGCTTGGCGATGGAGACGACCAGGCGCAGGTTGGCGCTGATGAGCGCCTGCTTGGCCTCGAGACCGACGTTCTCGATACGGGTCAGGCGACGCATCTCGGCGCGGGTGAGCTCGATCTCGCCCGCATCGGCGGCCTCGAGCTTCTCGGTGGCATCGAGACCGGCCTCGATCTTCATAGCCAGATCGACCTCTTCGGAGGCGGTCAGCAGGTCGACTTTACCGATCTCCTTAAGGTACATACGAACCGGGTCGCCGGTCAGCATCACCGTGGAGGCATCGATGCCACGCACGCGCGAACGCGAACGGGACGTGCGCACGGTGCGCTTCTTCTTGCTCTTGGAAGAACCCATCTCAGCGTCGGCCTGACGGGCCATCTTAAGCTCGTGATCGTCGAGCGAGCCGGAATCGTGCTCGTCGTCATCGAAATCGTCGGTATCGCTATCGTTATCGTCATCGTTGACGTCTATGGGGGCGTCGTCGTTTCCGCTCGCGGAGATAATCTGGATGCCGCTGTTGCGCAGCGCGGAATACACCGCGTTGAGCTGCTCGTCAGACACATCGATATCCTTCAGGGCGACCTGAATCTCGTCCTCGGTTACCGAAGTCCTGTTTGAGCCGTTGCCCATGAGCTTTGCAACGTAGGATTCCAGCCCAGTACCCGTGCTCTCACTCTTTTTTGGCACAGATTCTCCCTTCATAGTCCACAGGACTCATTACTTTAGCACACACATTGACGTCTATACCCAAAATTCAGACTGGATATAGGCGCGAATACGCTGGTTGACCACAACATCTAGGCCTGCTCGGCGTCCGCGGTCTCCAAACCGATCAAACGGAACGGGTCTGCCACGCCGCCGATCGACTTTTGGAGCTCGCGCTGGCGCTGAGAATCTTGCATCGCCTGCATCGTCAGCACACGGCGTGCCTCATCGTCGAGCGACCGGTCCTGGCGAAGCTTGGCCTGTGCGGCGCGCATGCGGCGCTTGATGGTGTAGAGCTCAAGGGTATCAAGCATAAACACGATGTTCGTCTCGGTGGGGTGCTTGCTCGTCGACGAAATGCGCCCGGCGCTGACAAGCGACGCTGCCTCGGGACACACCGCGCGCGCCGCATCCATGCACGCCGTGGGGTCGGTGCCCGGCGGCGTCGCGAGCACGGCCCACGCGATGGACTCGTGGCGCGGATCCACCCACTCGATCGAGCAGATGCGGTCGGCATACGTGCGGAACAGGTCGGGGTAGCTCGTGAGCATCGTCAGCAGCTCGCGCTCCCCTGCCAAGGACTTGCGCTCTAGATCGGTAAGAACCATAGGGGCCGAGGCGTCTGTCGGGGCACCGGCGGGCGCAGCGCCCATACCATCAGGCACATCGATCGGCGGAAGATCGTCGACGACCTCCACGGGCGCGGCCCCATAGGCATCAAGCGGAACGTAGTCGTACGGGTCCTCCTCGACCGGTGCGGACACCGGCGGCGTCGCACCCGCGGCCCAGGCACCGCGAGACGTCCCCTGCGAACCAGACGTCCGACCGCCCGCGATGCCCGCGCGCTCAGCTTGTGCGCGTTGACGCTCGTAGCTCTGCTCACGACGTCGCTCCGCATCCTCACGCTTGGCGACATCGCGAAACACACGGCCCGAACTCGCGCGCACGGTCTCCAGGTCCAAACCCAGCAGATCGGCAATCTGGATAAAGTACGTGTCGATCATATAGCTGTTGCGCAGCGGATAGATGAGCGTCAGCGCATCCTCGAGCGCTTTAGCGCGACCGCCCGGTGTGGTAATGTCGCTCGACTCCTGCAGCGAACGGTACACAAAGTCCATGAGGGGCTCGGCGGCATCGATGCGCGCCTGAAGTGCCTCGCCGCCATGTGCCGTGATGAACTCCATGGGGTCGTTGCCGTCGGGGAGCACCACGCAGCGCAGGTCCATCGAATCCTGTTCAATAAACTGAATCGCGCGGCGAGCGGCCTTTTGACCGGCGGCGTCGCCATCGAACATATACACAATGCGCTTGGCAAAGCGGGTTAGCGTCTTTACGTGATGCTCCGTGAGCGCCGTGCCCAGCGTGGCGACGACGTTTTTGATCCCCGCCTCCCAGCAGGCGATGCAGTCGGTATAGCCCTCCACCACGATGGCGGTATCCTGCGCGACGATAAACTCCTTGGCCCAGTTAAAGCCGTAGAGGTTTCGCTTTTTATGAAACACGCTCGTCTCGGCGGTGTTGAGGTACTTAGGCTGACCATCGCCCATGATGCGCCCGCCAAAAGCGATGTTATGACCCTGCTCGTCAAAAATGGGAAACATCACACGGTCGTAAAAACGGTCGGCGAGCTGTCCGCGCCCACGGCTCACGGCCACGTTGGCGTCAATCATCTCCTGCGGGGTAAAGCCCGCTTGAGACAGATGAGAAACCAGCGCGTTGCGACCCGGCGCAAAACCCAGGCAGTAGCGTCGACAGACATCGCCACCCATACCGCGGCTGGCAAAGTACTCGCGCGGACGGCTGTCCTTACCGCGCATAAGCATGGTGTGGTAGAACTGGGCCGTCTCGGCGCACAGGTCATAGATGCGGGCACGCTTGGTGCCGCGATCGCGCTGCGCACCGGTATCGTGCAGTTCAATGCCCGCACGATCAGCCAAATAGCGGATCGACTCGGGAAAACTCAGGTTCTCGCGCTTCATGATATAGGTGAAGACGTCGCCGCCCTCGTCGCAGCCAAAGCAGTGCCACACCTGCGTAGCAGGGATAATGTGAAACGATGGGGTCTTTTCGCCATGAAACGGACAGCAGCCCCAAAACTCATGGCCGCGGGGCTTGAGCTCAACCGTTTCCTGCACGATGGCAACCAAGTCTGACGCCGCGCGTACCTGATCTTTTTCCTCATCGCTAATCACGGATACTCACCCCCTGCTCACCCAAGTTATGACGGATATCGTCGATATTACCCTCGACGGTCGCGATCAACTCGTCCAGGGAATCGAACACGCGAGACGGACGCAGCCAGCGCGTAAACGCCAGCGACACCGAGGCGCCATACAGGTCGCCCGCATAGCCGATCAAGTTGGCCTCGAGATGCGCCGAGGCGGCATCATCGGCATAGGTCGGCGGCAGGCCGACGTTAACGGCAGCAGGCCATACGGTATCGTCGACCAGCACCAGACCCTCATAGACGCCATCGGCAGGCACCTGAATACACTCGGGCACCTGAATGTTTGCCGTGGGAAAACCCATGTCGGAACCCTGGTGACGACCGCCGGCAACAACACCTCGCAGCATGTACGGACGGCCGAGAAGCTCTGCGGCCAGCTCCACATGACCCTGACCCAGCTCATGGCGGATACGCGTGGCGCAGATGGTCTGCCCGGGCCGACCGC
>URWQ01000066.1 GCA_900551635.1 uncultured Collinsella sp.
CATGATGATGTATTCCATCGTAAGCATTCGCGAGCAGGCTACGCTGGACCGTCTGGCCGACCTGTGTGACCACCAGCCCATGATCGCCAAGGCGCCCTGGGCACTAATATTTGTGGTCGATTATGCCAAGTGGATCGATCTGTTTGAGCACGTGGGCTGCTTTGAGCCCGAGTTTGTAGAGCGCACGGGTAAGGCGCCCCGCCGCGCGCCGGGTTTGGGCGACTTTGCCATCGCGGCACAGGATGCCGTGATCGCCGCCCAAAACGCCGTGGTTGCCGCTGAGGCCCTGGGGCTGGGGAGCTGCTACATCGGCGATATCGTCGAGAATGCCGAGGAAGTTGCCGAGCTGCTCGATCTGCCGCCCTATACCATGCCGCTGTCGATGCTCATCATCGGCACGCCCCGTAAGGAGCGTCCGGCCATTGCGCATCCCGTGGTGAACCTGGTGCACGAGGAGCGCTACTGCCGCGCCGATGCCGCGACCATGGACGCGCAGGTGGCCGAGATGGACGCGATGTTCCGTCCGCATGCCCGCGAGGTGGGGGAGCGCGTCGTGGACATCTATACCCGCAAGCACACGAGTCCCTTTATGGCCGAGATGAGCCGCTCCATGGAGTGGTGGTTCAAAAATTGGCTTGGAAAATGACGAATGTGACAAAGGGACAGTCCCTTTGTCACGTTCCATATCGCCGAGGTGGCTTAAAGGCCGTATAAATGTTTATCTAGCTGGGAAAACAGTGCCATTCAAACATGGGCCGATTACCTATAATTCCTTCGAACATTATAGTTGGGAGGAAACCTGCTTATGGAACAAAAGGCCAAGGAGGCAGCCTCGCACGCTGCGATTCCTGTGAGCATCTCGGCGATGCTCGTCACGCTGGGCGTGGTGTACGGCGATATCGGCACCAGCCCCATGTATGTAACCAAGGCGCTCGTCGCCGGCAACGGCGGCATCGGAAGCGTGACGGAGGAGTTCGTGCTCGGCGCGCTCTCCCTTGTCGTGTGGACGGTCACGTTGCTGACCACCATCAAGTATGTGCTCATCTCGCTGCGCGCCGATAACCATGGTGAGGGCGGCATCTTTGCCCTGTACAGCCTGGTCAAGCGCTGCGGCAAGTGGCTTATCATCCCCGCCATGCTGGGTGGCGCCGCGCTGCTCGCCGACGGCATCCTCACGCCGGCCGTTACCGTTACCACGGCCATCGAGGGCCTGCGCACCATCCCGGCGGTCCATGCCGTGCTGGGCGATGACCAGGGTCGCGTCGTCGCCATTACGCTCGCCATCATCATCGTGCTCTTCTTGGTACAGCGCATCGGTACGGCCAAGATCGGTCACGCCTTTGGCCCCATCATGACGCTGTGGTTCCTGTTCCTGGGCGGCACGGGTCTGTTCTTTGTCTTCCAGCACCCCGCCGTGCTGCTGTGCCTCAACCCGGTGCGCGGCATCGCCTTTTTGCTGAGCCCCAACAACCACGCGGGCATCATGATTCTGGGCAGCTGCTTCCTCGCCACCACCGGTGCCGAGGCGCTCTACTCCGACATGGGCCACGTCGGCCGCGGCAACATCTACGCTACCTGGCCGTTCGTTAAGTGCTGCCTGCTGCTTTCCTATATGGGCCAGGGCGCTTGGCTTATGAACAACGCTGCCAACCCCGAGCTCATGGGCATTGCCGACCTCAACCCGTTCTACCAGATGCTCGCCCCGGGCCTGCGTCCCTTTGCCGTAGGCCTTTCCACCGTTGCGGCCATCATTGCCTCGCAGGCGCTCATCACCGGCGCATTCTCGCTGGTGTCCGAGGCCAGCCGTCTGGACCTCATGCCGCACATGCAGGTCTTCTACCCTGCCGAGACCAAGGGCCAGCTCTACATCCCCATGGTCAACAACGTCATGCTTGTCGGCTGCGTCATCGTGGTGCTGCTGTTCCAGAACTCGGCGCATATGGAAGCCGCGTACGGCCTTGCCATTACGCTGACTATGATGTGCACCACGCTGCTGCTCTTCTTCTACCTGCACGAGGAGCGCAAGCTCAAGGTTGCTCCGTGGATCTTCGCGGCCTTCTTCCTTTTGCTCGAAGGCTTCTTCTTCGTGAGCTCGCTCACCAAGTTCTTCCACGGCGGCTATTTCACCATCCTCATGGCTGCACTCATCATGGGCATTATGGTGTGCTGGTACAACGGCACGGCGGTCGAGCAGCGCCAGTTTACGCTGCTGCCGCCGCGCAGCTACCTGCCGCAGCTCAAGCGCCTGCGCGACGACGACCGTTACGAGCGCATGAGTGACAACGTCGTGTACCTGACCAAGGACACCCATACCGACTACATCGACCGCGATATCGTCTATTCGATCTTGGACAAGCATCCCAAGCGTGCCCGCGCCTGGTGGTTCGTGAATGTCGAGACCATGGACGAACCGCACACCTTTGCCTATTCGGTCGAGACGTTCGGCACCGACTACGTGTTCCGCGTGCACCTGTACCTGGGCTACAAGATCAACCAGCGCGTCAATGCCTACCTGCGTCAGGTTGTTCAGGACCTGGCTGCCACCGGCGAGCTGCCGCCGCAGACGCATGACTACTCGGTCTACAAGGATCCGGGTAACATCGGCACGTTCAAGTTCGTCCTGATCCGTAAGCTTCTGGCGCCCGAAAGCGATGTGGAGCCCAGCGAGCGTACGGCCATCACGCTCAAGTACATCATTCGCCGCGCCGCCGGCACGCCCGCGCGTTGGTACGGCCTGGAGAACTCCAACGTGAGCTTTGAGTACGTGCCGCTGTTCACCAAGTTCAAGGCCGTGAACAAGATGCAGCGCCTGGCTCCCAACGAGCGGCCGTAGTCGACGCTCGAGGTTTGTCTGCGAACGGGCGGGCTTGTATTGACGGGGATTGAGTCCTGGGAGGAAACCATGGATGCAAAGGTGCTTGACGGTTGCGATCTTGCGACCGAGCTGGTGCGTGAGGTACGCGCCGATGCTGCCGAAGATCGGTTCTTTACGAATCGGGCCAACATGGACATGGCCGACCGCGTGATTTCGATCGTGGTGACGGTGCTTGTCGCGGCGTGCACGTGCGCACTGCTCGCGCACGTGCTGTTTGTCTAACGTCCGCAGGTTGCAAAGGCTTTACACTTGGAACCACCACAAGGGGAAACCACCACAAAGGTGCCTGTCCCCTTTGTGGTGGTTTTTGTTTTTGAGAGAGGGGCGGAACGCTGATGGACGTCCGTACGGACGGCGATATTGCCGATAGCTTTTGGTGGCGGCGCACAACGCTGACGCGCCGCACTCCTCTGTATGACGTCTGCGTATCGGTGGGGCTGCTGGTCGCGGCGACGATTGTGGGCGCGCTGCTCGACCATCCGGGTCTCGCGCCGAGCATCATGATCGTCTATGTGTTCGCCGTTCAGCTGTGCGCATTCTTTACCTGCAGTCGCCTGTATTGCTTGCTGAGCTCGGCTGCCGCCGTGGCGCTCTACAACTTCTTGTTTGTCTACCCGCGCTACTTGCTGTCGTTTATCGACCGCGGCTATCCCGGCATGTTCTTCATCATGTTTGTGGTCTCGCTTGTGTCGAGCTCGATTGCCTTGGCCCTGCGTCGCGCTTTGGCACAGGCTGCCGCCAGCGACCGCCGCACGCATATGGTGCTCGAGACCAATCGCATGTTGCAGCGCTGCGCCGACGAGCAGCAGATCGTTCACGCCATGGCCACGCAGCTGGCGCGTCTTTCGGGCTGTCCGGTCGTGTGGTACAGCGCCGACGCCGAGGGCGATGACCTGCTGCCGCGTGCGACATACACGGCCGTGGGCGATGCCGCGCCGGTGCACGAGCTGGCGCCGCAGATGCCACCGCGGCTCTCGGCGTCCGCCTATGTGGGAACGCCGCTCGATGCTACGTTCGGCGGCTCGGCGTTTTATGGCATCTACCTGACGGTTCGCACAGGCGACGGCTTCGCGCGCTCGGGCGACCCCGCCTCGGTGGTGGGCGTGCTGGCTATCGTTGCCGAGCCCGACGTGCTGACGCACGAGGAGCGGACACTTGCCGATGCTATCGTGAGCGAAGGCGAGCTGGCGCTCGATCGCGCCCGCGCCATGGAGGCCCGCGAGGAGGCGGCGGTGCTTGCCAAAAATGAGCAGCTGCGCGCCAACCTGCTGCGCTCCATCTCGCACGACCTGCGCACGCCGCTCACCAGTATTTCGGGTAATGCCGATGTGCTGCTCGACCAGGGCTCGACCGGCACCGCCGTGCTCGACGCCCAAACGCGCCGCGGCCTGCTCTTGTCCATTCGCTCGGATGCGCAATGGCTCAACGCCACCGTCGAGAACCTGCTCGCCATCACCAAGCTCGAGGGCGGCGGTATGCGCCTGTCGACCACGCTCGAGCTCATGGACGATATCGTGGAGGAGGCGCTGCGCCACGTGAACCCTGCCGTGCGCGAGCACGACCTTAAGGTGGTGGCGTGCGATGAGCCGGCGCTCGTCAACGTCGATGCGCGCCTGATGGTGCAGCTGGTGGTCAATCTGGTGAACAACGCCATCACCTATACGCCCGCAGGCTCGCATATCATGATTTCGATTAGCGTCGACGATGGACGCGTGGCGTGCTCGGTGGCCGATGACGGCCCGGGCATTGCGCCCGAGGACCGCGAGCGAATCTTTGAGTCGTTCTACACCGCCAACCACGGTCTTGCCGACAGCCATCGCAGCGTGGGCCTGGGTCTTTCGCTCTGCCGCTCCATTGCGCTGGCGCATGGCGGTAGCATAGAGGTTGCCGCGGCGGACCCGCACGGCTCGGTCTTTACGATTGAGCTTCCCGTCGCCGACGTTTCGTTTGATAAGGAGTAGCGCTGTGCCGAACTCTGCCGTAAAACCGCTCATCTTGGTCGTTGAGGACGATCCCGCCGTCCGCAACCTTATTGTTGCCGCGCTCGAGGCGCACGGCTTGCGTCATATGGCCGTGGAGACCGCCCATGCCGCCATCGCCGCCGCCTCATCGCAGGCACCGAGCATTGTGCTGCTCGATCTGGGCCTGCCCGATATGGACGGCGTCAAGGTGGTGGAGTCGGTGCGCGCATGGTCGGGCATGCCGATTATCGTGGTCTCGGCGCGCAGCGAGGATGCGGACAAAATCCGCGCGCTCGATGCCGGTGCCGACGACTATCTGACCAAGCCGTTTTCGGTCGAGGAACTGCTTGCACGCATTCGCACGACGCTCAGGCGCCTTTCGTATGCGCAAACGGGTGGTGTTGCCTCCGAGGGCTCGTTCGATACCGGTGAGCTGCATATCGACTTTGATGCCGGCATTGCCACGATGGATGGCGAGGAGCTGCATCTGACACCGATTGAGTACAAGCTCTTGTGCCTGCTGGCACATAACGCCGACAAGGTACTAACGCACCAGTTTATCCTGCACGAGATTTGGGGCACGGCAACTAAGAGCGACCTGGCGAGCCTGCGCGTCTTTATGGGCACGCTGCGCAAGAAGATCGAGTCCGACCCCGCGCATCCGCGCTATATCCAGACACACGTGGGCATCGGTTACCGATTGGTCACCCAAGGCTAGATCGCCAACCACCGTCCCAATATGAGTTGCGGTGAAATACGGACGGAAATGGCCTATTTGGCGGCCAAACAGTCCATATTCCACCGCAACTTTGTTATTTGCCCTTGGGCTTGCTGGCGTAGAACTTCTTCTTTTTGGACTTGCCGGCAGGGGAGGGTTTGCCGGCAAAGTTTGATTTGCCGTTGCCGGCCTGCGTGGGCGCGGGCGCTGCTGCACGAGGCTTGCGCGCCTCGGGGTTGCGCAGCTCCTCGGTTCGCTCGGCAATCTCCTCGGCGCTAAAGCCGACCTCGGCCATGGCGTCCTCGATGGGCAGTCGGCGCACGATATAGCAGTGGTGCACCTTCTGGTTGCGCGCGAAGTCCTCGGGGATGGTCTGTGCCGTAATGTCCTCCAGCACGACGCCCGCGCGCGCGAGCTTGCGCGTTTCGGGGCGGAAGCCGCGCAGGTTGCAGCTAAAGATGGCATGTCCGCCCTGTGCAAGCAGGCGAGATACGCCGGCCAAAAGCTCAACATGGTCGCGCTGGACATCCCAGGTGCGGCGGCCCATCTTGGACGAGTTCGAGAACGTGGGCGGGTCGACAAAGATCAAGTCCCAGCGGTTGCGCGTCTGGCGCTGGTCGCGAATCCAGGCGAGCACGTCGTCGCGCACAAAATGATGCTGCGGACCAACAAAGCCGTTCTGGCGCATATTGCGCTCGGCCCAGTCCAGGTAGGTGTTGGAAAGGTCGACTGTCACGGTTTCCTCGACGCCGCCGTCGGCCGCATAGCAGGTGGCGGTGCCGGTATAGGCGAACAGATTGAGGAAGCGGCGTGCCTGTTTGGCGTGTTCGCGCACCAGGTTGCGGGTGACGCGGTGATCCAGGAAGATGCCCACATCCAGGTAGTCGTCAAAGTTGACGGCAAAGGTGAGCCCGCCTTCTTCGATGAGCGGCAGACGCCGGCGCGCGATGTTGGCGCGCTTGCCCGATCCGCCCTTGCCGGCGCCCTGCTTGCCGTACTGCGAGCCGCCGCGCGAACGCATGCGGGCCTTGGCGTGCACATGCTCGGCCGGAACATCAAGGATGCGCGGCGCGATGGCCAAGATGTCGAGCATGCGGGCCTGGGCCAGCGCGGGGTCGATGGTCTTGGGCGCGGCGTATTCGGCGATGACGAGCCAGCGGCCCGGCGTCTGCGGGCAACCCTCGTACAGGTCGATGGCAGCGGAGTAGTCGGGCAGGTCGGCATCGTAGACGCGATAGCAGCTCACGCCCTCGCGCTTGGCCCACTTGCGGCGCAGACGGGCATTCTTGCGCAGGCGGTTGGCGAACTGCTCGGACTCCGGGATGAGCACGGGCAGCGGCTTGCCGTCGCCCAAGTCGAGCGTGGCGGCAGGTTCGGGCATGGAGGAAGCGGCGGCTTCGTCGTTGGCTTCGTTGGCATCCGCAACCTCGGCCTCGGCATCCGCGCTGGTCGCAGCCTCAAACGCTGCAGCGGCGTGGTCGAGTGAGGGCCAAACCTCAAGAGCCGCCTCCTCGTTATTGGGCATGACGGCGATCGAGCGCTCGGGCTCGGCGTGGAGCGCGCGGGCCAGCAAGCCGTCGCGGGTGAGAGCGGCGACCGGCGCCGAAGCGAGCTCGGGGGCGCGGCGCAGCTCGCCGATGAGCGTCATGGCATCGTGCATGAGCGAAAGCGGGGTCTCGGTCGTGTCCGCGACCAGGGCGGCACCGGCGACGGCGCCCGCATGGTCCAGCACGGTGGCGGGCTTGGCGGCACAAAAGTCGACAAAACGCTTGTAGCCGGCGCACTTGACCATGCGCTCGGCAGTCTTGCGGGCGGCGGGGTCGATGTCTACGGCCACGATGCGCGCCTGGCGCTCGCGCGCTGC
>URWQ01000067.1 GCA_900551635.1 uncultured Collinsella sp.
TTATGGAGAACGGGAAAAAACCGTTCTCCATAACGTTTTTTGCTGGAAAGAGATTGTTTTTGAAACCTGCGGTGGAGGTTAAAAGTCCGCGCTCCCCACAGTGCGGGGGTGGGGCAGAACGTCGCGGATGTTGGAGATGCCCGTCAGATACATCACCATGCGCTCAAAGCCCAGCCCGAAGCCGGCGTGCTTGCAGGAACCGTAGCGGCGCAGGTCAAGGTAGTACTTGTACTGCTCGGGATTCATGCCCAGGTCCTTGATGCGGGCCTCGAGCAGATCCAGGCGCTCCTCGCGCTGGGAGCCGCCGATAATCTCGCCGATACCGGGAACCAGGCAGTCGGCGGCGGCGACGGTCTTGCCGTCCTCGTTCATGCGCATGTAGAACGCCTTGATCTCGGCCGGGTAGTCGGTCACGAAGGTCGGGCGCTTAAAGTGCTCCTCGGTCAGGAAGCGCTCGTGCTCGGTCTGCAGGTCGATGCCCCAGCTGACGGGGTAATCAAACTGGTGGCCAGCAGCGACTGCCTGCTCCAGGATCTCGACGGCCTCGGTGTAGGTAACGCGGGCAAAGTCGGAGTTGGCGACATGGTCCAGGCGCTCGAGCAGACCCTTGTCCACAAACTTGTTGAGCATATTGAGCTCGTCGGGGCAGGTTGCCATAACGTCCTTGAGGACATACTTGAGCATGGCCTCGGCGTTATCCATGTAGTCGTTAAGGTCGGCAAAGGCCATCTCGGGTTCGATCATCCAAAACTCGGCGGCGTGGCGCGTGGTGTTGGAGTTCTCGGCACGGAAGGTGGGGCCAAAGGTGTACACGTCGCCAAAGGCCATGGCAAAGTTCTCGGCATTGAGCTGGCCGGACACGGTGAGGCTCGCATGCTTGCCAAAGAAGTCCTGGCTCCAGTCGACCTCGCCGGACTCGGTGAGGGGCGGATTTTTGGGGTCGAGCGTGGTCACGCGGAACATCTCGCCGGCGCCCTCGCAGTCACTCGTGGTGATGATGGGGGTGTTGACGTAGACAAAACCCTGCTCCTGGAAGAAGCGGTGGATGGCGGCAGCCGCGACAGAGCGGATGCGGAACACGGCGCGGAACAGGTTGGTGCGCGGGCGCAGGTGCTGCTGGGTGCGCAGGAACTCCGGCGTGGCGCGCTTCTTCTGCAGCGGGTAATCCGGGGCGCTGACGCCCTCGACCTCGATGGAAGTGGCAGAAAGCTCGAAAGGCTGGGGTGCATCGGGGGTCAGTTTGACGGTGCCGGTGCAAATGAGTGCGGCCGAGACGTTTTGATGAGCGATCTCGTCGTAGTTGTCGAGTGCCTCGCGGTTCATGACGACCTGCAGGTCGCGGAAGCAGCTGCCGTCGTTGAGCGTAACAAAGCCAAAGTTCTTCATGTCGCGGACGGACTTGACCCAGCCGGCGACGGTGACGGTCTGGCCGCCGAGCGACTCAGCATCGGCATAGAGCTGCGCGATTTTGGTGCGGTTCACGTATCCTCCCATAACGGTTGAATGATAGTTATCCATACAGCTCGATATTCTAGCAGCTCGGCTCATTTGAGCTATACAGATAAAGCATTGGTGGGATGGTTTTTCAAACGAAAAGCGCCCGCGGCCAAATGGTCGCGGGCGCTTGACGAGGTGCCTTTTGGCTGTGTGGCGTGGGGCCTGGCTACTTGGTCTTGGCAACCAGCAGCGGGTCGCCAAGCTTGACGAGCGGGTTGCCGCCGATAAGCGTTCCAGACTCGCCGACATGGTCGATGCTCTTAAGACGATCGAGCTCGGAGACGATGACGGTCACGATGTCCTCGTGACCAGCGGCCTTAATGGCCTCGCGGTCGAAGCTGATGAGCGGCTGGCCTGCCTTGACCACATCGCCCATCTCGACAAAGCGGGCAAAACCCTTGCCGTTCATTTCCACGGTGCCCAGGCCAACATGGATGAACACGCGCAGGCCGTCCTCGGTGATCATGCCGATGGAGTGGTTGGTGACAGTGGTGGCACCGATGCGGCCGTTGGCGGGCGCATAGATGGTGCCGGTAATGGGCTCGATGCCATAGCCCTGGCCAAGCATGCCCGAGGCGATCGTCTCGTCGGGAACCTCGTTCAGGTTGACGAGCACGCCGTTGACGGGGGCATAGATGACGCCTTCGCGGGTAGCGAAGCTTGCTGCGGGCGGAACGGACGCCTCGCCGGTCGAGGTGAAGGTGGACTTAAGCGAATCGAGCAGACCCATAGTTGCCTCCAACTTAAATAGGCGCATATCGCGCGTTTGGTTTGCCGGAAACGTTTCACATGTGTTTCGCGGCTTGGTCAACGCCCCTATTCTACGCTGCTCAACGATACCTCTGAACTGGGATTATGTGATATATCAGTTGAAGGGAAACTTATTGCCGGAGTGTTTCTGCGCCACGGGTTCAAGTGGGGTACGCTTGAAGGCGAAAAACAAGGGCGCATAATTTGCGCGAAGGGAGCACATATGATTGTCGAGAACCATGCGCTGTGGGGCGAGGAGCCGACCGAGGAATATCCGGCGACGTTTACGTATTTGGGTGCCGAGCCGCTGCCCGATAAACCGAATGGCCGCCGCCCTGCCGTGATTATCTGTGGCGGAGGTGCGTTTACGCATATCGCTCCGCATGAGCAGGATCCTGTGGCGTTTGCGTTTTTGGATCACGGTTACCAGGCCTTTGTGCTCAACTATGTCACGAGTTCTACGGGTGACGTGAGCTTTCCGCACCCCCAGGCAGATCTTGCCAAGATGGTCGCCACGGTGCGCGCCAACGCCGACGAGTGGCATGTCGATCCTAAGCGCGTGTGCGTCGTGGGCTTTTCTGCTGGCGGCATGATTTGCGCCTCGCTGGCAACACAGTGGAAGACCGGCCCCTTTGCGGCACTTGCCGGGGCGCGTCCGGACGACATTCGTCCCGATGCCGTGGTGCTGGGCTATCCATTGCTAGACTTTGCCTATGTGCGCGACATGCAGACGCGCGATCCGCGCATTGACTTGCGTGTGCCCAAGACGGGTGGCAAGACGGGGCGCGATCTGCTCAACGACTACCTGTCGATGGTGACGGGCGGCGAGGCAACTGACGAGCATCTGGCCGACATCTGCCCCACCACGCATGTTTCGCGTCAGATGCCACCGACCTTTGTGTGGGGCGTGTCCGACGACAAGACGGCGCCGATCGCGCAGGTCTACCCGTTTGCGCAGCGCATGGCCGAGGAGGGCGTTGCATGCGAGATGCACGTCTTCGACCAGGGTGGTCACGGCCTTTCGCTCGGCAACGCCAACACCGCGGTCGACAACGAGGACAAGCAGGTGGCGGTCCGTCCCTGGATCCGCCTAGCCTTCCGCTTCCTGGAGCGCCATCTGTAAGAGTCCCGGCATCCAAGCCCTTCAATAACTTGCGGTGAAATAGTTCCTATCTGGGGCATCAACCAGCCCATCCAGGAACTATTCCACCGCAACTTCGTTTTTGATGCCCCGTCCGGAAACTGCGCCCCAGTTTTGCCTTTCAAGGTGGGACGCAGTTTCCCATAGGGCCTCGACTGGGAAAGCGCGTCCCGTTTCGAGCGGGGATTCCGGGATGCATTTTCCGTAAGAGGTCTGTTTGGGAAACCATATCCCGTTTCGAGCCGGAATTCTGGGATGTAGTTTCCCCGAGAGGCCTCATCGGGAAACTATGGCCCTGAACTCTCCTGCCTGTCCCCATTGCGCCAATTTGCTGATTGAACATCGTTGTGTGTTCACGCTATCATGTAAGCTTAAAATTGGTTAGCCATGGCAAACGGTTAGCCATGGTGAACATAAATACAACGCCCTGCGGGCGCCAGGGGAGGAACACGGACGTGAAGCTCGATACACTCGAGATTGGAAAGGACGCCGTTGTCGCATCGGTGACATCGGACGACCAGGCACTCCGACAACATATTTTGGACATGGGCCTAACACCGGGCACCGAAGTCACCATGATGAAGTACGCCCCCATGGGCGACCCGCTCGAGATTCGCCTGCGTGGCTACGAGTTGACGCTGCGCAAGGACGATGCCGCACGGATTGAGCTCGTGGGTGTTCACGACACCGATACGGGTCCGCGCGCTAACGCCGCAATCGGCACGACGGAGCACCCGGCACTCGGCGAGGGGACGTATTCGCCCCGTGCGGCAAAAACGGCCGTGCCCGAGGGCGCGCCTCTGCATTTTGCCCTCGCCGGCAACCAAAACTGCGGCAAAACCACGCTGTTCAACCAGCTGACGGGCTCCAACCAGCACGTCGGCAACTTTCCCGGCGTGACGGTCGACCGCAAGGACGGTACCATCCGCAACCATCCCGAGGCGAGCGTTACCGACCTGCCAGGCATTTACTCCCTGTCGCCGTACACGGGCGAAGAGATCGTAAGCCGTCAGTTCATCCTCGACGAGCGTCCGGACGCCATCATCGACATCATTGACGCCACCAACATCGAGCGCAACCTGTACCTGACACTGCAGCTCATGGAGCTCGACCGCCCCATGGTCATCGCGCTCAACATGATGGACGAGGTGACGGCCAACGGCGGCGCCGTGGACGTCAATCTGCTCGAGAGCCTGCTGGGCGTGCCCGTTGTCCCCATTAGCGCCGCACGCAACGAGGGTATCGGCGAGTTGGTGGACCATGCCCTGCATGTGGCGCGTTTCCGCGAGCGTCCCGGCCGCCTGGACTTCTGTGCGCCCGATGGTCCGGACGGCGGCGCGCTGCATCGATGCATCCACGGTATTGCCAACCTTATCGAGGACCATGCCGCGACGGCGCACATTCCCGTGCGTTTTGCGGCGACCAAGCTGGTTGAGGGCGACGAGCTGGTGACCGAGGCGCTTCACCTGGATCGAAACGAGCTCGACGCTATCGAGCACATCATTACCCAGATGGAGGGCGAGGCCGGCACCGACCGCCTGTCCGCGCTGGCCGATATGCGCTTTAGCTTTATCGGCGACGTGTGCGGGCGCTGTGTCGTCAAGCCGCACGAGAGCCGCGAGCACGTGCGCTCCGTCAAGATCGACCGCATCCTGACAGGTCGTTACACAGCCATTCCGGCATTCCTGGTGATCATGGGCCTTGTCTTTTGGCTGACGTTTGGCGTGATCGGTGCGGCGTTGCAGGGACTCATGGAGGACGGCATCGCTGCCATCATCGCCTCGGCCGATGCGGGTCTCAAGGCGTTCGGCACCAACGACGTGGTGCGCTCGCTGGCTGTCGACGGCGTGCTTACGGGCGTGGGCAGTGTGTTGACCTTCCTGCCGATTATCGTCGTGCTCTTTTTGTTCCTCTCCATTCTGGAAGACTCCGGATACATGGCGCGCGTGGCCTTTGTCATGGATAAGGTGTTGCGTCGCTTTGGCCTGTCGGGCCGCAGTTTCGTGCCCATGCTCGTCGGTTTTGGCTGCACCGTGCCGGCTATCATGTCGACCCGTACGCTCCCATCCGAGCACGACCGCAAGATGACGGTCATGCTCACGCCGTTTATGAGCTGCTCAGCCAAGCTGCCGGTTTACGGCTTGCTGTGCGGGGCGTTTTTCCCGCAGGCGACGGTTCCCGCCATGGTCTCGCTCTATCTGATCGGTATCGTGGTCGGCTGCGTCGCGGCTTTGGTGCTCAACCGCACGGCATTTAAGGGCGACCCGGTGCCGTTTATCATGGAGCTCCCCAATTACCGCCTGCCGAGCGTCAAGACGACGGTGATGCTGGCATGGGATAAGGCCAAGGACTTCATCACCAAGGCCTTTACCATTATCTTTGCCGCGACCGTGGTCATCTGGTTCCTTCAGACGTTCGACATCCGCTTTAACGTGGTCGCCGACCAGTCGCAAAGCCTGCTTGCCGGTCTGGGTAGCATCATCGCGCCGGTGTTGGCCCCGCTCGGCTTTGGCGACTGGCGCGCCTCGACGGCGCTCGTCACGGGGCTCATTGCCAAGGAGAGCGTCATCTCGACGCTCACGGTGCTTTTGGGCGCAACGTCGCCCGCGGCGCTGTCGACCATGTTTTCGCCGTTTACCGCCTACGTGTTCTTGGTCTTTACGTTGCTGTACCCGCCTTGTGTGGCGGCAATCGGCGCCGTCAAGAGCGAGTTGGGCGCGCACTATGCCGTGGCCGTATTCGCGTTTCAGGTGACGGTCGCCTGGGTCGTGGCGTTTGTCGTGCATTCGGCGGGCATGTTGCTGGGGTTGGCTTAGTTATGAATTGACGGCGCAACCTCTGTGTATCGAATTGTTTTCGGCCCCGCATCTGTTGCTGACGGATGCGGGGCCGTTGCTATATAATCGCCTCCGCTCAAAATGATTGGAGACGTTATATATGAGTCAGGCAAGGCAAGACGGCATCACGCTCAGGCAGTGGCTCCCGCTCGTCGGGCTCACCTGCTGTGCGTTCGTGTTCAACACGTCGGAGTTTATGCCCATCGGCCTTTTGACTGATATCGCCGCGTCGTTCTCGCTCACCGAGGCCCAGGCGGGCATCATGATCTCGGTCTATGCCTGGGGCGTCATGCTGCTGTCGTTGCCGCTCATGGTGTTCGCTTCGCGTTTCGAGTTCAAGCGGATGCTGCTGGGCGTGCTCGCCGTGTTCTCGCTGGGCCAGTTCCTGTCCGCCTTGGCACCGACCTATCCCATCTTAGTCTGCGCGCGCCTGGTGGTTGCCTGCGCGCACGCCGTGTTCTGGTCGGTCGCCTCGATCATGGCGTCGCGCCTGGTTGACACACGCCACGGGGCGCTCGCTATCAGCATGATCGCCACGGGCTCTTCCATCGCACAGATCTTTGGCCTGCCGCTCGGTCGCGCCATTGGCTTGGCCGTGGGCTGGCGCATGACGTTTGCCGTGGTCGGAGCGCTGTCTGCTGTCGCGGCCGTCTACCAGGCAGCGGTGTTCCCGGCCATGCCGGCGGGTGAGCGCTTTACCGTCAAACAGCTGCCCGAGCTGCTCAAGAACCCGCTCCTCATCGCGCTCTACGCAGTCACGGTCTTCATGGCGACCGGCTATTACGCAAGCTACAGCTATATCGAGCCTTTCCTGGCTCAGGTCGCCCATGTCGACGCAAGTGCTATCACCATGACGCTGACGGCGTTCGGCTGCTCCGGTCTGCTCGGAAGCTGGCTGTTCGGCCGCCTGTTCGATGGGCATCGCTTCCCGTTCTTGGCTATCACGCTCTCCGGCGTGCCGGTGGCCCTGCTGCTCATGGGGCCGGCCGCATCGTCGCTCGTGACAGTGCTTGCCGTCTGCGCACTGTGGGGTTGCTGCGCCACGGCCTTTAACGTGGCGTTTCAGGCCGAGCTCATCAAGCACACGCCGGCAGATTCGTCGGCCGTCGCCATGTCGATCTTCTCGGGCCTGTTCAATCTGGGCATTGGCGCGGGTACCGCGATCGGCGGAGCCGTGGTTTCGGG
>URWQ01000068.1 GCA_900551635.1 uncultured Collinsella sp.
AGATGGCTGAGGAAGATCGTGATGTAGACACGACCGCCACGCTTCATGTAGCGGGTCATGGCAATACGAGCGGCCTCGATCTGACGGTTGGTGATCCAATGGGCCTCGAGAGCCTGGATACCAAACTCGCCGAAATGCAGCTCGGTATTACCCTTGGCCTGGCCCTTCATGGAGCCACGCTGCACCTTGCGGTGAAGAATACGCTTAGGGGCAAGCACTACTGACCCCTCCTCTCGGAGTTACGACGACGAGGACGGGAAGAGCCCTCGAGTGCAGGGTTGGGAACAGGCTGGCCCGGGAGCTTCTCGCCCAGGTAAATCCAGACCTTCACGCCGCAAGCGCCCATGGTGGTGCTGGCGACAGCCGTGCCGTAGTCGATCTTGGCACGGAGGGTGTGCAGAGGCACGCGACCCTCGCGGTACCACTCACGACGGCCCATCTCGGCACCGCCGAGACGACCGGAGCACTGGATACGGATGCCCTTAGCGCCGGCCTTGCGGGCGGACTGGACAGCCTTGCGCATAGCGCGACGGAAGGCAACGCGGCCCTCAAGCTGCTCGGCGATAGACTGAGCAACGAGGTTGGCGTCGAGCTCGGGGCGCTTGATCTCGACAACGTCGACGGAGAGCTGGCCCTTGGAGACGCCAGCGACCTTCTCGAGCTCGGTACGGAGGGTATCGATCTCGGCACCCTTCTTACCGATGACAACGCCGGGGCGAGCAGTGAGGATGATGACCTTCACCTTGTCGCCAGCGCGCTCGATCTCGACGCGGGAGACAGCTGCGCGGGAAAGACGCTTCTCGAGGTACTTACGAATCTCGAGATCGTTACCGAGGGTCTTAGCGTAATCCTTCTCTGCGAACCAGCGGGAGCGCCAGTTCTCGGTGATGCCAAGACGGAAGCCGGTGGGGTAGACTTTCTGACCCATACAGCTTTACGCCTCCTTTCGAGGAGCAACGACGACGGTGATGTGGGAAGTACGCTTCAGAATGCGAGAAGCGGAACCCTTGGCGCGGGGACGGATGCGCTTAAGCGTCGGACCCTCGTCAACATAGGCAGCGGCGACAACCAGGTTGTCGGCACGCAGACCGTTGTTGTTCTCGGCGTTCGCAACGGCGGAACGGAGAACCTTCTCGACATCCACGGCGACGGCGCGGTCGCAGAAGTGGAGGATGTCGAAGGCCTGAGCGACAGGCTTGCGGCGGATCAGATCGACCACCAGGCGGGCCTTGCTGGGGGAAACACGCACGTACTTAGCGACGGCGCGAACCTCGGTGGCCTCAGTTTCAATAGACTTAGTTGCCATTTACGGTTAACCCCCTATTTGGCCTTGTGGCCACGGAACGTACGAGTCGGCGCGAACTCGCCGAGCTTGTGACCAACCATGGACTCGGTAACATACACGGGCACATGCTTGCGGCCGTCGTGGACGGCGATGGTGTGACCAACCATCTCGGGGAAGATGGTGGACGCGCGGGACCAGGTCTTCACGACGTCCTTCTTGCCAGCCTCGTTCATCGCGGTGATACGCGAGAGAAGGCGAGTCTCCACGAACGGGCCCTTTTTGAGACTTCTGCTCATAAGTGCTTTCTCCTAAAACTCGGTATCCGAAATTACTTCTTACGGCGACGAATGATGTGCTGGTTCGAGACCTTCTTCTTCTTGCGCGTACGAAGGCCCTTCGTCGGCTTACCCCAGGGGGTAACGGAGGGACGACCAGAGGTGTGGTTCTTGCCCTCGCCACCGCCGTGCGGGTGGTCGACAGGGTTCATGACGGTACCGCGGACGGTCGGGCGCACGTTCATGTGACGCTTACGGCCGGCCTTGCCGATGACGATGTTGGAGTGATCGGCGTTGCCGACCTCACCGACGGTGGCGCGGCAGGTAACGAGGATGCGGCGCATCTCGGAGGAAGGCATACGGACGATAGCGTACTTGCCCTCCTTACCCATCAGCTGGCAGGAGTTACCGGCGGAACGGGCGATAGCAGCGCCCTTGCCCGGCTGGAACTCGACGGCGTGGATGAGCGTACCGACGGGGATGTCGGCGAGGGGCAGAGCGTTGCCCGGCTTGATGTCGGCGTCAGAACCGGACATGATGGTCTGACCGACCTCAAGGCCCTTGGGAGCCAGGATGTAGCGCTTCTCACCGTCAGCGTAGTGCAGCAGAGCGATGCGAGCGGAACGGTTCGGATCGTACTCGATCGTGGCAACCTTGGCGGGCACGCCGTCCTTGTTGCGCTTGAAGTCGATCACGCGGTAACGACGCTTCACGCCGCCACCCTGGTGGCGGGTGGTGATGCGGCCGTTGTTGTTACGACCGGCCTTCTTGGGCAGGGGCTCGAGAAGAGACTTCTCGGGCTTGGTGCAGGTGATCTCGGAGAAATCGGAGATCGTCTGCCAACGCCTACCAGCGGAGGTCGGCTTAAGGTGCTTTACAGCCATTACAATCCCTTTCAATAGGAATCCGTTAGCCATCGCAGACAGGGATTCGAGGTTCTGCCTCGGGTGCGATGACACCGGACGTATACACGGTTCCGGGCGTGTCCATTTTATACGCCCAAAACCTTGAGCTCTCGCCTCCCCTATTTGGGAGGCATGAGCTCACTCAACAGCAGCGAGTCTTAGGCCTGGTTGCCAAAGACCTCGATGGTGTCGCCCTCGGCCAGCGTGACGATGGCCTTCTTCCAAGAACGGGTCTTGCCGGCGACATAGCGCACGCGCTTGGTCTTGGGCTTGACCGTCAGGGTGTTCACGCGAACGACCTTGACGCCGAAGATCTCCTCGACAGCGTCCTTGATCTGATACTTGTTAGCATCCTTGGCGACCTCGAACGTGTACTTGTTCTGCTCCATGCCGGAGAAGGAACGCTCGGACACGATCGGACGGATGATGATCTCGTGGGCGGTCATTTATGCAAGCACCTCCCCGAAGTGAGCGGCGATGTCGGCGGGCATCAGCACAGCGTTGTTGTTGACGAGATCGTAGGTGTTGGCCTCGTCGGCGGTGATGATGAACGTCTTGGGAATGTTGCGGAACGACAGGTAGGCGTTGACGTCCTCATCGCGAACGATGATGGTCAGACGCTTGCCCTCAAGGCCGAGAGCCTTGAGCATGGCAACGGCAGCCTTGGTGGAAGGCTTCTCGAAGCCGTAGTCGTCAACGAGCACGAGCTCGCCATCGGCCAGCTTGGCGGACAGCGCGGAGCGCATAGCCAGCTTGACCTCCTTGTTGTTCATACGCTTAGCGTAGGAACGGGGCTTGGGGGCGAAGACAACGCCACCGTGACGCCACTGGGCAGCACGGATGGAACCCTGGCGGGCACGGCCGGTGCCCTTCTGACGCCAAGGCTTCTTGCCGCCACCGGAAACCTCAGAGCGGCCCTTAGCGGACTGGGTGCCCTGACGCCAAGAGGCCATCTGGCACTTGACGATGTGGTGCATAACGTGGATGTTCGGCTCGATGCCGTACACCTCAGCGGCGAGCTCGGCCTCGGCGACCTTCTTGCCCTCGCTGTTCTTTACTTCAAACTTTGCCATTTAAGTGTTCTCCTTGGTATGACGCTGGGCTAAATGGGCTGGGCCCTTAGGCCATACGGATGGCGACGAGACCATTCTTGGCACCCGGGACAGCGCCCTTGACCAAGATGAGGTTCTGCTCGGCATCGATGCGGACAACGGAAAGGTTCTTGACGGTAACGCGCTCGTTACCCATGTGACCGGCCATCTTAACGCCCTTGAGGACGCGCGCAGGATAGGCGCACTGACCGATAGAACCGGGGTGACGCTGGAAGTGAGAACCATGCGTCATAGGACCGCGGCGCTGACCCCAGCGCTTGATGCGACCCTGGAAGCCCTTACCCTTGGAGGTACCGATGACGTCGACCTTCTCGACATCAGCGAAATCAGCGACGGTAACGACCTCGCCGACCTTGTGCTCCTCGCCGTTCTCGACGCGGACCTCACGAAGGAAGCGGACAGGCTCGACGCCAGCCTTGGCGAAGTGACCAGCCATGGGCTTGTTCACGTTCTTGGCCTTGATGTCGCCGAAACCGATCTGGACGGCGTCATAGCCGTCGGTTGCCTGAGTTTTAACCTGCGAGACAGCGCAGGGGCCAGCCTGGATGACCGTGACGGGAACGACGTTGTCGTCCTCGTCCCAAACCTGGGTCATGCCAATCTTGCGGCCGAGAATCATGCTGATCAAGATATGATCCCAACTCTCGCGTGGTCTTGGGACAATGCGTACACCACCGAGCGTACGCCCCTAGAGGACCACTACTTACACGACGTGCTCCCCAGTCTTGTATTGCGTCCGGACTACCTGACAACCCTATTAAGCAGGCATTTTGTCCAGCCAGAATACTCCCCTGGTTACACACAGCTGTTTAGTATACACGGCTGCGGGCGTATCCATCGAGATTCATATTTCACTCACATTGTTTACGCAGGTAAAGTGCGTGGCACGTTCCCAGCGTGCGGCGGAGGGAGCGGGCCTGAGACATATTAAGGTTGCTGCTCTACAGTCCTGCTCACGACGGAGAGCACATTAAGTGCTCTCCTGTTCGTGCGGAACTCGCGACAAACTTAATATATTTCGCCGCCCCTCTGCCAAGCTCGGGAGACGACACGTTGATGTCTGCTTAACTCTGCTCGTTCAGGCTAATGACTTTGTTGGGGGTCCACTATTTGCTGGAGGGTGAACTTGCATTGCATTGGCTCGCCTTCTGCTTGTGGCTTTGCCTCATCGAAATCGAAAATCATGATGGCGCAGTTGGGGAGTTTTGCTGGGAGCTCGAAGCCCTCTGGGGCTGCAGCCTTGATGAATTGGCGGCTGGCGCTGCCGTGGCTTACTGCTAGGAGGGTCTCGGTGTCCTTAGCGCTCATGAGATTGGTGAGGGTGCCTACCATGCGCGCTTGCAGGGCCCGGCTTCCTTCTCCTCCGAAGGGGACCAGATCCTCGCCTGGATCCCAGACGTCGGTGGGCAGGGCGTCGTGGGGACCTTCTTCGAAGGAGCCGTAGCTGCGCTCGATGATGCCTTCGCAGGGCTCGACTGCTGCGTCCGGGCCAAGGAGTTCGGTTGCGACGAGCTGAGCTGTGTCCATGGCTCGGCCTAAGGGCGAAGAGACCACTTTGTCGGGGACGACGCCGTTGGCCTTGAGCCAAGCGGCCGCCGCCCGTGCCTGTTGACGACCCAAATTGGTGAGCGGTGAATCACAACGACCTTGGACCAGCTTTTTTACGTTGAATTCTGTCTGACCGTGACGGAGTAGATACAGCTTCTTCATGCTCTCCCCTTCTGCATAACTTGCTTTACCGGCGCAGCCCTACTCGTGGGTATGGCCTACGTAGTCTTCGTCGATCGTGATCTTGGCAATCGACTTGGGATATTCGGATTCGACCCGTTGTGCCAGCGCGTGCTTTAGGTCCTCGGCGTTCATCGCCAAATCCGAGGGTCGCACGCAGTCAAAGATCACGTTGGTGTGCGTAGGACCCGGCACACAGCGCAGGTCATGAATCGAGAGGCGGCTATCGATCTGTTGGGCCATGGCGTTAATGCGTAAACGCATGCTCGCCAGCTTGGGGTCATCGGTCACGATGGGATCGTAGTGAAGCGTGACAATCATGCCGTCTTCGTTCCTAAACGCCTGCTCAATGTTATCGAGCGTGTCGTGACTTTCCAGCGGGCTGGCCTCGGCTGACATCTCGGCGTGCGCACTTGCAAACTTCCTGCCCGGGCCGTAGTCGTGAACCATCAGATCGTGAACGCCCAAAACGCCGGGGTAGCTCATGATCTTGTCTCGGATGTGCTTGACCAACTTGGGATCGGGTGCTTGGCCCAAAAGCGAGCTCACCGTATCCTGGATGAGTTCAAAACCGCTCCAGCCAATATAGGCGCCAACGGCAAGGCCGACCCATGCGTCAAGATTGACGTGCGTCACCTGCGAAACAATTGCGCACGCCAGCACGGCGCCTGTGGCAAGAACATCGTTCTTGGAATCTTGCGCGGTCGCATGCAGCGTCTCGGACTCAATGCGATCGCCGAGCTTTTGGTTGAGGGCCGCCATCCAGAGCTTTACGACCATCGAAAGCACGAGAACTGCCACCAGGGCAAGCGAGAACTCGACAGGTTCGGGGTGGATTACGCGCTCAACCGAGGACTTCACCAGCTCAACGCCAATCAGCAGCACGAGTGCCGCCACGACCAGACCCGAGAGATACTCGTAGCGGCCATGTCCGTAAGGATGCTCGGGGTCGGCCGGCTTGCTCGCCAGCTTAAAGCCCAGCACGCTCACGATATTCGAGCTGGCATCGGACAGGTTGTTCATAGCATCCGCCACAATCGAAACCGATCCCGACAGCACGCCAATTGCGCCCTTCGCAGCGCATAGTGCCACATTGGCGAGAATACACACCACGCCCGTCAACGTGCCCACGCGCGCACGGTCACCCTGTGCACGACGAACGATCCACTCGACCATCTATATCTGCCCCCAACAGTTTTACTCATACACCCGTTTGTCGAATAGCTCAGTAGTGTAGACCCTTTACCCCATCGGCACAAAAAAGGCCGCAACCCTTAGGGCTGCGGCCTTGCAAATCGCACTATCGAGCAAAAAGCTTAGAGCTTGATGTCGATGTCGACGCCAGCGGGGAGGTCGAGACGCATGAGCGAATCAACGGTGCCCGAGGTGGGGTCGAGGATGTCGATGAGGCGCTTGTGGGTGCGCATCTCGAACTGCTCACGGGAGTCCTTGTTCACGTGCGGCGAGCGGATAACCGTGTACAGGTTGCGCTCGGTGGGCAGGGGGACAGGACCGGAAACGCGAGCGCCGGTCTTCTGAGCGGTCTCGACGATGAGCTTCGCGGACTGATCGACGACCTCGTGATCATAGCCCTTGAGGCGAATGCGGATCTTCTGGGTAGCCAACTTAAACCTCCAAAGAGTGCGAGAGATGTTCTCGCGGATTACGTAACAGGGAGCTCGAACTTAGGCGTTCTTGCTCATGACCTCGTCCACGATGGACTTGGGCGCGGGCTCATAAGAGTCGAACTGCATCGTGTAGGATGCACGGCCCTGGGTCTGGGAGCGAAGGTCGGTAGCGTAACCGAACATCTCGCCCAGCGGCACCTTGGCACGGATGAGCTTGCTGTTCTTGCGATCCTCCATGCCCTCGATCTTGCCGCGGCGACCGGAGAGGTTGCCCATAACGTCGCCCATGTACTGCTCGGGGATGATGACTTCCACCTTCATCATGGGCTCCAACAGGCAGGGATCAGCCTTGGCCATCGCCTCTTTGAAGGCCATGGAGCCGGCGATCTTGAACGCCATTTCAGAGGAGTCTACCTCATGGTAGGAACCATCGTACAGCGTCACGATGCAGTCTACTACGGGATAAACC
>URWQ01000069.1 GCA_900551635.1 uncultured Collinsella sp.
CTCCACGCACCTCGAGCCCCTGCGCGAGCTCGTGCTGCGCACCCATGCTGACATCGGTCTGGCCCATGACGGCGACGCCGACCGCGCGCTGTTCGTGGACAGCGAGGGCAATGAGATCGACGGTGACTACATCCTGGCTATCTGCGGTTCTGACCTCGCCGCTCGCGGCAAGCTCGCCAACTCCGAGATCGTCTCGACCGTCATGTGCAACCTGGGCTTCTCCATCGCTATGAAGGAGCAGGGCTTCGAGATGGTTCAGACCGCCGTGGGTGACCGCTACGTTCTGGAGCGCATGCTCGCGGACGGCGCCGTCATCGGCGGCGAACAGTCCGGCCACATCATCTTCCTGGAGCACAACACCACCGGTGACGGCCTGGTGACGGCTCTGCAGCTGCTGGCCGTGCTCAAGCGCACCGGTCGTACCCTCACCGATCTTGCCGGCATCATGAAGAAGTACCCGCAGGTACTCGTCAACGTGCATTCCGACAACAAGGCTGGTCTGGACGATTGCCAGCCCATCTGGGATGCCGTCGCTGCTGCCGAGAAGGAGCTTGACGGCCGCGGTCGCATTCTGGTGCGCCCGAGCGGTACCGAGCCGCTGGTCCGCGTGATGGCCGAGGCCGAGACGCACGAGCTGACCCAGCGCGTTGTCGACGATATCGTCGAGGTTGTCAAGCGCGAACTTCCCTAATGGTCAAAAACGGGTGCCAAGTGGTAAACTGTTAAGGTTATTTTTGATTGATCGGTATGTCCGAGGGGGAGCATGTTCACTAAAGTCCTAAGGTCTTTTGGTATGCGTGGTCGAGTCCTTACGTTGGATGCTCCCATCTCGGGCGACGTCATTCCGCTCTCCGAGGTAAACGATCAGACGTTTGCTACCGGCCTTTTGGGCCAGGGCGTGGCGATTCAGCCCACCGGAACGCGTGTGATTGCACCGGCTGATGCCAAGGTCGAGGCCATTTTTCCCACGGGACACGCTGTTGCGCTTAACACGGTCGATGGCTTGGACGTGCTCATCCACGTTGGTTTGGACACTGTTCAGCTCGAGGGCAAGCACTTTACCGTACATGCGCAAGTGGGTGACATCGTCCATAAGGGTGATGTACTCATTGAGTTCGATCGCGAGGCAATTGCTGCCGAGGGCTACGATGTGACGGTTCCCATCTTGGTGTGCAACTCCGTTGAGTTCTCGAGCATCAAGGGCTCCGTTGGCGTGCATGTCGAAGAGATGGACCAACTCATCGTTGCTCGCGAGCGCTAGCAAGTGCATGTGGCCATTAGCCTACAATTCAAACACGTTTGCGGAGGGCGCCCTTGAAAGAGGACGCCCTCCGTGGCAAGATGGGATTTGTCCGAAGCTAAAAGGCTTTGGGTCACCGTGGACGGGCAGGGGCCTCGACGCGGTTAGACACGAGACACATACATTACGCGACCTCGCCCTGGTGGCCGCACACGTTGGTTGCGGCCGACGCGGGCCGCGGGCAAGTGCTTGTAAGGGAGCCTTGCCTCTCTTGTACGAGAAAGGACGCGTAATGAAAATCATTAAAGCTAAAGACTACGAGGATATGAGCCGCAAGGCCGCTAATATCATCTCGGCCCAGGTTATCCTCAAGCCCGACTGTGTGCTGGGTCTTGCCACCGGCTCCACCCCGATCGGTGCCTACAAGCAGCTCGCTGCTTGGTACGAGAAGGGCGACGTCGACTTTGCCGAGGTCAGCACCTACAACCTGGACGAGTATCGCGGCCTTTCGCACGACGATCCCCAGAGCTATCACTACTTCATGCGTGAGAACTTCTTCGATCACATCAACATCGACCTGAACAACACGCATGTGCCCGACGGTTCCAACCCCGACGCCGCCGCTGCCTGCTCTGAGTACGACAAGATCGTCGCCGCCGCCGGTTACCCGGATCTGCAGCTGCTCGGCATTGGCAACAACGGCCACATCGGCTTCAACGAGCCCGATGACCACTTCTCCAAGGGCACGCACTGTGTCGACCTCACCGAGAGCACTATTCAGGCCAACAGCCGCCTGTTCGACAGCATCGACGATGTTCCCCGTCAGGCCTACACCATGGGTACCCAGACCATCATGTATGCCCGCATGATCCTGGTCGTCGCCAACGGCGAGGCCAAGGCTCAGGCCGTGCACGACATGTGCTATGGTCCGGTTACGCCCGAGTGCCCGGCTTCGATCCTGCAGCTGCACACCAACTGCGTTGTCGTTGCCGACGAGGCCGCCCTTTCGCTCTGCGAGTAGCGCGAATCCTACAGCTCGACATAGCCTTGCCTAAGGCCTCCGCTTTGCGGGGGCCTTTTTGTTATCCCTTTCCGCCCACTTGACCAAAATCTTGCCACAAGCTTGACGAACGCCGGACGCCCAACAGTTTAATTCATTCCATATCAGATTCTATGCAAAAATGCCACTAAAAGGTCGTAGACGGTAGCGGGTGCTAGGCGAGTTGAATGACATAACTGAACCCTGTTCATCTGCGTTACACTGCCGCTTAGATGGGACAAGCTGACAAGCTCATTTACCTGCTTAAAGACCGATTAGTCGGGGGATTAATAACAATCGGCCCTCGCTGTACAAAAACTTGCCGCTTGCGTACCAAAAGACAACCTAAAACACAAGGTCGCTCTATTCATAGCGCGGCTTGTATGGTCTTGCGGCTACAGTGTCCATACGGTCGAGTTGAGGAGCGGGCATGGTAAACGATTTGAGCGGTATAGACGACCTCGAGCTGATGCCGCTGGGCGGAGGCTATATGGTGCGACGCGAACGCTTGATGAATGAGCTTATCGCCAAGGGCCGAAAGGCCGGCATCGTGGTTCTTTATGCGCCCGACGGGTTTGGGAAGACTTCGGTGCTGCTGCAGTACACCCATGAGGTTAAATGCGACCCGACGCGAGGCCCCGTGCGGATTATCGAGGCCGATCGCGCCACTGGGCGCGAGGTGTTTATGCAGCTTGAGGTGGTTGCCGAAGAACTCAAAGACAAACCGCACTCCCTTATCGCGATTGATAATGTGCCAAACCTCGATCAGCACGATACCGAAGACCTCATCGACAGGATTCGCGGCCTGCGCGCTATGGGGGTAGGGGTCTTTATCTCCTGCCGTCCTTCAAATCGTCAGCTGATTCACGGGCTGGGCGATTCGCTTAAGATCAATGCGCAGATGCTCAAGGTGCATGCCTATGAGTATTCGGCGTGGGCATCGGCGTTTTCGATCAGCACGTCGCTTGACTTTTATCAGCTCACGCAGGGCGTGCCCGAGCTCGTTTCGGCATTGCAGACGGGTCTGTATGGCCAAGGCGACGTAGCCGGTCTGCTCGAAAACGAGATTGTCAACGTATATGGCGCGGCACTTGTCGATCTGGCTTCGCTCGAAAATAACGCGCTGTTTTGCGTGGCATGTCTCATGGTTTTGATGGGCGAGGGCAATATCGCAGAACTCGAGGCCTGTGGGGTGAGGTTGTCGATGGTCGACCAGTCCTACTTTGTACGTGACTACCCGATCTTTGGCTTGGATCCCGCCGAGCGGAGTTTTACGTGTCTGGGCACGGAGGATAACGGACGTTTGCGTTTGCGTAAGTTGGTGGCCGAGGTTCGCCCCGAACTTGTTCCGAGGGCGGCCCGGATTTTGCTTAAGGCGGGCCGATGCGATGCGGCGATGGGCCTGGCGGACGCCTTTTTGGACCGCGAAGCGGTCCTTGAACTTGCTGGACAGTATGGGGTCGATCTTGCTCTGACGGGGCACGGGGCCGATATCTGCCGAGCAGCGTTGGGCACGATCGATACCGACGATCCGGCTCCAGAGCCAACGCCCGCCGAGGCGCTTGGCGTATATCTGGCAGCGGTCAGCGTGTCCAATACAAAGCTCGCCCGCTATATGGCATCGGTCATCGAGCGCGGGGGCGAACGGGCGGCCTGCGAAATAGACCCTGTTTCATGGAGGGTGGCCCAGACACTGACGGCTGTTTGCTATGGGGACAACGGACTTGGGCTTCCTACGAACCTGGCCGTGCCAGAAATAGAGACGTCCCACACCGCACTCGACATGCTGTCCGCGCATATCGAGGTCAAGCGCTGCCTGACCGAGCGGGGAGATGACGGCGGCGTTCTACAGCAGCTCAAAACGAGCAAGGCCTACGATTGTGAGCTCGACATCGCGGGGATTGTTATACGGGCCGACAGCATGCTGGTGGAGCTCTTTGACGGGTCGTTTGCGGGAACCGACGAGCGCGACGACGAGATGACGGTGGTGCGGGAGGCGCTCGACGTACGTGGGCTTAAGGCGATGGCTATCTGGGTGCGCATGGTGTTGGCGGCACGGCGGCTCCTTTCCGGCTTGCCGGTAACCGACGACGCGGCGTTCAACGAGCTCGATCGTTTTGCCGTGCGCATGCGCGACAACCAGATTCAGCTGTTTGGCCTGTTGCTAGAAGGCTGGCAGTCGCTAGCAGAGGGACGGCCGGTTAATGCAAAGTTCCGTGCGGTCCAAGTGCTCAAACTTGCCGAGGAGTCGATTGCGTACATGCGCGATAACGCATTGCTGCTGGAGCGCGCGGCATATCTGCGTAACACCTCGATGGTTTCGGTGCGCGAGGAAGCGGAGCTACTCGATATAAGCCAGACGCAGGTTGGTGGCGCAGAAGCCTGGATGGTTGCGCTGCATTTAGCCTGTGCGGGCCGAGACAGCGACCTTGCGGCCTGGATGTCCATGAATCGTGCGGGGATTCTAGAGCCATCGTATCGGCTCTTTGCGCGCCTTGCCATGCATTGTCTGGGCGAGCCGGCGGCCAGGATACGCAAGAAGCTTCCCGTGCGCGAGCTGTCGCGGTACTCGCTGCGCGACGATTTGGAAGGGGAGGGCGAGCGCCTATTCCAGGCCGGCGAGGTTGAAGCCGTTGATACCATCGACCATATCGAGATTCGCATGTTTGGTGCGTTTCGCGCCGAGCGCGACGGGTTTCCCATCACGGACAAAATGTGGCGCCGCAAGAAGGCGGCGACACTTGCCGAGCGGCTTGCGCTGGGCATGGATGCGCTCGTCGACCGCGAGACGCTGGCCATGGAGCTGTGGCCCCATGCCGAGTTCAATAGCGCCCGCAATAACCTGTACTCGACGATATCGCGCTTGCGGTCGGCTTTGGGACCGACGCCAGACGGCAAGTCGTGTGTGCTCATCCAAAATGAATGCATCGGACTCAACGGCGACTACGTCAAGACCGATGTACGACTGTTTGACCAGATAAGCCGCGAGGTTTTGGGAAATCGCACGGGTGCGCGCGGGCCCCATTTAGTTGAGCTGTGTCTTAAGATTGAGCAGCTTTATGCCGGACCGTTGTATGTTCCCAATGGCTGTAATCCCACCTACTTTTTGCGTATGCGACGCATTATGCAGTCAAAGTACATCGATTGCATGATTAAGGGGGCAAATGCCGCTCTAGAAGAAAACGATCTGCAGTCGGCGATTTGGCTGGCGGAGTCGGGGCTTCGGCAGGAAACGGCGCGTGAGGATATGGTGCGCTGCGCCATGCGCGTCTACAGTGCGGCGGGGCGGCGGCGCGATATCGTCGAGCTGTACAGCGGGCATATGCACCATCTGAGGGAACAGGTCAATGGCGTGCCCGAGCCCGAGACGCGGCGCCTATACGAGCGCTTGGTGGAGGGGCGGCTCAATCGCGTGCTGGTCGAGCGATAAAAAACGGGCGCCCGAAGTACTTGGGCACCCGTAAGCTTGCTATGTGTTGGCTCGCCGGATCATTGGCTCTTAGACGAGCTTGATCTTCTCGATGTCCTTGCGCGAGGACTCGCGATACAGCGAGAACTTGCGGCCGATAACCTGGACGACCTCGGCGTGGCAACGCTCGGCGAGCTCTTCGGCGGCCTCGCGGGCGGAAAGACTGGAGCCATCGAGCACGGAGCACTTAACGAGCTCGTGCTTCTCCAGGTAGGCGACCGTCTGCTCGACGGTGCCCTCGTTGACGTCGGACTTGCCGATGATGATAGCGGGGTTGAGGTGATGGGCCATGCTGCGAAGCTGCTTGACCTGGGCTCCTGTCAGTGCCATGGGTTCTCGCTTTCTATGTATGGGGCGCCCCGCGACGGGGCCTTAATCTACGTGAGCTGTCCCACGATAGCGCAGGAACGGCGCGGTGTGGAGCGCGTTTGCCCAGTTCAAAAAGAATGCGGATGCCGAGTGAGTGGGCGGTGCGGACTGCGAATAGGCTATGAGCTAGGCGCAGAGACCGGCTTCCATGCAATAAACGCCCAGCGAACCTTACGGATATGGTCGAGCATATAGCGCCCCTGCGGCACGCCCTTGGAGCCCGACTCACCGGCATGGGGGTTCTCAATCATGTGTTGAGCGATGTAGTCGCGCAGACGGTCGACCTTATCCTCGTTGCCATGCTCAAGCATGCGGGAAAAGTCTGCCACGCCCGCTTCAAGGCTGTCGAAGGTATCGCGACGAGGCGATTCAAAGTACGTAACCTGCGGCAACGCACCCATCTGAATGAGGATGTTGAAGGCGTACACAAAGCCATTACTGCAGGTAACCGAGGCACCGATAGCGTTCATCAAGTGCAGATCATAGCGCGGGCTGGAGTTGGCGACCATCGTGACAGCACAACGCCGACGAGCCGTACGGTCAAGCTTGGCAAGCGCACCTTTTAGATTGGTCGTCGTAACCGACCGACTGGCAAAGGCAACATCTACAGCCTTGGCAACCGGCCCAACCAAATACCAGTCATCATCCCAAGCAAGCTCAAGCGGCGTAATAAGATCTTCGAGCCCGTAATACTCAATGCTGGCATCAAGCGTGCCCAACATGGCAGGAGAGAAGTCGGCAGCAATCACGGAATGCCCAGCCTGAGCAAGCGGAATAGCAATCGACCCAGCCCCACACCCCATATCCAGCACGGACTCGCCGGGCTCAAGCGCCAACAACTTTATAAAATCCCGGGCATAAGGAGCAGTCTCAAGCGGCCGAAAATGCCGAGCCCGCTTATCCCACTCAAAAGAATCATCAGCCCGATGCCGACCAGCTTGCAGGCGCATCCATTCGCCATTCCAATCCGCAGAAAGAAGCTCAGATCGAGCATCCCCATCAACCACGGGCTAACCTCCTAGCAACAAAAAAGCGACTCCTCCCAAAAGAAGAGCCGCAACCAGCATATATCAGAAAAGAACCGTTCCAACGCCAAACCGCCCTCACAACCAAGGCGGGCAGGAGCGAAGCGACTGCCATACGGGATAGAACCCAACTGAGGTCCCGTTGTGCGGGAGCCCCGGGGAGGGCAAATATATAAGGTC
>URWQ01000070.1 GCA_900551635.1 uncultured Collinsella sp.
CGGAGGCATCGGGGGGAGCGCCAGGGAGAAGCGGCCCCCGCCGTAGCTGGCGAGAATGGAACCGCAGCCGTCGATGGGGCCATGGGTGAGCTCTTGCGTTGAGGGGTCGAGCAGCGTGGCCATGCTGGTGAGACCGGAGGGCATGCCGAAGATCTCGACCATGGGCTCGACGGTATAGACGCCGATGTCCATGAGGGAACCCGATGCCATATTGCAATCGAAGATATTGGTGGTGCGTCCCGCGAGAATCTCGTTGTAGCGCGAGGAATACTTGCCAAAGCGCAATGAGGCACGGCGGATGGGGGCAATCTCGCCCAGGGCGTCCTCGACGGCGTGGAAGGCGGGATCGTGGAGGGGACGCATCGCCTCGAGGGCCACGACACCTGCTGCCTCGGCAGCGCGGAAGACTTCCAGCGCCTGCGCTTCGGTGGCGCAGAAGGGCTTCTCGACGATGACGTGCTTGCCACCGGCGATGCAGGCGAGCGCCTGCTCGTGATGGAGCGCGTTGGGGCTGCCGATGTAGACGGCATCGACGTCGTCGGCGGACGCGAGCTCGTCGAGTGCGGTGAAGTTGCGTTCGCCGCCGTGCTCGGCGGTAAAGGCGGCACCGCGATTGGCATCGCGTGAAAGCGTGCCCACAAACGCGGCTTGGTCGTTGGCATTGACGACCTGGATAAAGTCGTCGGTGATCATGGATGTGCCGATGGTCGCTATACGCAGCATACGTCCCCCTTGCGTTGTTTGGTCTACAGGATGAGTGTAGCGCGTGGGGATATAAAGCTGCGCGAAAACGCTATTACAGGTCGCTCTCGTTAAAGCCGGCGTCGATATCGAGGTTGGCTCCGTCGGCCGCGGTGGTGGCGAGCTCGTCGCAGCGCTCATTGAGCTCGTGGCCGGCATGCCCCTTAACCCAGATGAACTCCACCTTATGCTTGCTCTTTGCGGCAAGCAGACGCTCCCACAGGTCGCGGTTCTTGACGGGCTGCTTGTTGGCAGTTTTCCACCCGCGCTTTTTCCAGCCGTCGATCCAGTGCTTGTTGAAGGCGTTGACGACGTATTGCGAATCGGAATGGACCTCGACCTCGCAGGGGCGGTTAAGTGCCTCGAGCGCCACGATGACCGCCATGAGCTCCATGCGGTTGTTAGTGGTCTTGGCGTAGCCACGCGAAAGCTCGGAGGTGAAGGTCTTGCCGGCGGGGTTGGTGTACTTGAGCACGGCGCCGTAGCCGCCGCGTCCCGGATTTGATCGGGCCGAGCCGTCGGTATAGATGATGACCTTCACATGGTTCCTTTCGTTGGGTACGCTTCGTGTGAGTGACCATTGTAGCGCCATGCCCGCCGCGGGCTAGCAATCTACGATTTCTACCCCGTCTTCCGACAGCTGGTCGGCATGGATGATGCGGTTGAGCTCGTCGAGGTATTGCCGCAAGAGAGGAGAGGGCTTGCGCTCGTCGTGCATGATATATCCTACGTGCATCGTTGGGGCGTCTGCTAACGGGATCGATGCCATACCCCACTGCATTTCATTGGAAAGGACACCGGTCGACAGGGTGTAACCGTTCGACGTGATAAGTAAGTTAGTAAGTGTTCCGCGGTCCGAGATTCGTATGTTGCGGTCGCAAGGGATATAGCTAAAAGGTTCCTCGGCGTAATAGAAGGAGTTTGAGGTTCCCTGCTCAAAGCTGTAGCGCGTATAGGGCGTGAGGTCGGCAAGGGACAGCTGAGGGCGGCGTGCGAGCGGGTGGCGTTCGCTAACGAAGACGTGGACCGTCGCGTCGAAGAGGGGATGGAAGCTTGCGCGGGCATCGGCGAAGGCCTTCTGCAGAACGCGGGCGTTAAAGTCATCCAGGTACAGAATGCCGATATCGCTGCGAAATGCGCGGACGTCGTCGATGATCTGCGAGGTGGTGGTCTCGCGCATGATGAACTCAAACTTACTGTCGCGGCAGCGCTCGACGACGTTGACAAAGGCCTCGACCGAAAAAGCGTAGTGCTGGGCCGAGACGGCAAGGCGCGCCTGGGGTGTGCCGCCGTCCTCGTAGCGTGCCTCGAGCATGTCGGCCTGCTCTACGACCTGGCGCGCATAGCCCAATAGCTCGGTGCCGTCGTTGGTGAGCGTGACGCCGCGGCTGGAGCGCGTAAAGATCTCCAGATGGAGTTCCTGCTCCAGGCTTTTGACGGCGTTTGAGATGTTGGACTGAGCGGTATAGAGGCGCTGAGCTGCGGCGTTGATTGAGCCGGACTCTGCCACGGCAATCAGAAAACGAAGCTGCTGAAGGGTCATCGGCGCCGTCCTTTCGATTGCTATCTATAAAACCGATAACAGGTTAGCGCTTTTAAGTGATTGACCGAGCGAAACAATGCTCGTACTATTCAAAACACACAAAGGCGGTAGGTAATTAAACCGACCACTGAACCGGGATGCGAAAGGAGGCCCGCATATGAATTGCTTACCAAGGCGAATGCCGGGCTCCTGTTTGCGCCCGTCGGCGTGATCAGGAGACAGCGACTTACTTCTCTCTTATTTATTTACTTTTGTTCGATCAAGGAGATCATCATGAGCCAGTTCATCAACAACCCCGAGCACACCTTTGGTTTCGATACCCTGCAGCTTCACGTTGGCCAGGAGAGCGCCGATCCCGCATCCGACTCCCGCGCCGTGCCTATCTACCAGACCACGAGCTATGTGTTCCGCAACTCCCAGCACGCCGCCGACCGCTTTGGTCTTGCCGACGCCGGTAACATCTACGGCCGTCTGACCAACTCCACCCAGGGCGTCTTCGAGGATCGTATCGCCGCACTCGAGGGTGGCGTGGCAGGTCTCGCCGTCGCCTCCGGTGCTGCTGCCATCACCTATACCCTGCAGGCTCTTGCCCAGGCCGGTGACCACGTGGTGGCTCAGAAGACCATCTACGGTGGCTCCTACAATCTGCTGGAGCATACGCTCTCCCAGTTTGGCGTCGAGACCACCTTTGTCGATGCCCATAACCTGGAAGAGGTCGAGGGTGCCATCAAGGACAACACCACGGTCATCTATCTCGAGACGCTCGGCAACCCCAACTCCGACATCCCCAACATCGACGCCATCTCCGAGATCGCCAAGAAGCACGGTTTACCGGTTGTCGTCGACAACACCTTCGGCACCCCGTATCTGTTCCGTCCGCTGGAGCATGGTGCCAACATCGTCGTCCACTCCGCAACCAAGTTTATCGGCGGCCACGGCACCTCGCTGGGCGGCGTGATCGTCGACGGCGGTAACTTCGATTGGAAGGCGAGCGGCAAGTATGCGCAGATCGCCGAGCCCAACCCCTCCTACCATGGCGTCTCGTTTGCCGAGGCTGCCGGTCCCGCCGCCTTCGCAACCTATGTCCGCGCCATCCTGCTGCGTGACGAGGGCGCCTGCATCAGCCCGTTCAACGCCTGGGTCCTGCTCCAGGGCACCGAGACTCTGTCGCTGCGCGTTGACCGTCATGTCGAGAACACCAAGAAGGTCGTTGAGTTCCTGGCTGGTGACAGCCATGTCGCCAAGGTGAACCACCCGAGCCTGTCTGAGCACCCCGATCACGAGCTCTATCAGAAGTACTTCCCCCGTGGCGGCGCCTCGATCTTTACCTTTGAGATCAAGGGTGGCCAGGAGGCCGCCTGGAAGTTCATCGATCATCTGCAGGTGTTCTCGCTGCTCGCCAACGTGGCCGACGTCAAGTCGCTCGTCGTGCACCCGGCTACCACCACGCACTCCCAGCTCTCTGCCGAGGAGCTCGCCGAGCAGAACATCACGCCCTCCACGATCCGTCTTTCCATCGGTACCGAGAACGCCGAGGATATCATTTGGGATCTGAAGCAGGCCTTCGCCGCGCTGGACGAGTAAGGCGACTTGTGCAAGGACCCCTTGCGACTCGATAGGTATAACTGCATAAAATGCCTGCTCAAGGCGCCTGTGCGAACAATGGTTGCACAGGCGTCTTTTTTGCATAGAGAGGGCGCAAAAACAGGGTTTTTGACACGCTTTATGCATTCGAGTTGTGGAAAACTCCTGTTGAGAGGATGTGAGTTTTACGCAATTGACGTGCGCCTTTTGAGTAAAACCGCAGGTCGCGATTTGCTCGGGGTACTATGCAGCGCGATCGAATCACACGCAGCTCAAACGCAGCAAAAACGCACTACGGAGGTTTCCAGCTACATGAGGATCGATTCACGAAAACCGAAAGCCGCCGCCCTTTCCGCCGCTCTGACCGTGGCACTTTTGGCGGGCGCCGGTGCAACTGATGCCCACGCGGCAACACTGTCCGACACGGTCGGATCCACGCCGTCCGAGACGACGCTGGTGCAGCCCGTTGACTATCGCGGCGATGGTTATGGCTCCATGCAGGAGTGGAACGCCTCGATGGAGGCCAAGCGCGATTCCCTTGAGATGCGTGCTCAGATCATCATGAACATGTACGGTGACTATGCCACCGATGACGAGCGCGCTGTGCTGCAGGGCTGTATCGATGGCGCGGGCAGCCTGTTGACGATGGGGGAGGTCGATGCGAAGTCGACCGAGCTCGATGAGCTGCGCACTGCGCTTGAGGATGCCAAGCGCGAAGCGCTCGAGGCTGCTGCCGCCGAGGCGGAGGCTGCCGAGGCCGCCCAGGCTTCGTACTACAACGCCGGTTACACTTCGTCCTACGCGTCTGCCGCGTCCTGCGCGAACGGATCGGGCCTGACGCGCTCTGCGGGTGTCAATAACTACAACGGGCGCCGCGAGACCTATTACAGCAGCAATGTGCTTTATCACTATCGCACGGGCGAATGGACTCAGGATTCTGAGGGCTTTTGGCGCGATTCCGACGGCTATTACGTTGTTGCCGCGGGCGATATGGCCCAGGGCTCGACCTTTACGGGCTCCAAGGGTGATTGCAAGGTCTATGACTCCGGCTGCGCTGCCGGAACCACCGACTACTACACCGGTTGGTAATTTTTCTGCATCACGGATATTTGGCGGACGGGCGTCTTTACCGAGCTTTAGGGCAACGTAAGGACGTCCGTTCTATGTATGCGTTTGAGTTAACAGAGCCCTTACCGTGGCGGTACGCTGGGCGAATGGATGCGGAGCACACTGGTTCTTGAGAAATAAGGTCTTTCTCTTGGAGGAAGTGGTCTTGTGAATGCTCGAGATATTACCGTTGCCGCCGTCGCGTTGATGCTTGGCTGCCTTGGTCCCACGGCCGCGCTCGTCGCGGGCATGCAGGGGACATGCGGGGCTGCTCCTATCGTGGTCGGCGTGCTGATCGCGGCCACGCTGCTGGGAAGCGCCGGTGTTGTCCTTTGTCGCGACGATGAGGACGAGGTTCCGGAGTCGCAACGCTAGCTGTTGTGAGATTGACCGCCGGTCATAGACGAAGATGAAAGCCGCCGTAAGGGGAGTGCTCCTTGCGGCGGTTTTGCTGCTAAGGCTGTTGAATGCGGCGCGTTGGCGTTACCAGCTTGCCTCGATATCGCGAATGCGCTGATAGAGCCATTCGTTCTGCGGAACCTGGATATCGTGCTTGGCCGCGAGGCGGCGGACGGTGCCCGCGAACTCCTCGACCTCTGTTTTGCGCTGCGCGATGCGGTCCTGAGCCATTGAGGGCATACCGGCGGGGTCGATTCCCTCGATGAGGTGCACCATTTGCGTCAGGTCTGCTTCGGTCAGCTCAACGCCCTCGGCGTTGGCAACCGCAAGCGTCTCGCGCATGGCGGAGACAAAACAGCGGCGCTGCTCGGAGCCCGGCTCCGTGGCGCTTCCGTAGGTCCCGCCGTAGGCCATGCAGGTCTGGTTGATGCCGTCGTTGAGCATGAGTTTGGCCCACATGCGGTGCGCAATATCGCGCTCGACGGTATGGGCGATGCCGCAGCGCGTGTAGAGCCCGTCGATAGCGGCGACGGTCGCGGGGGCCGTGCCGGCCGCCGCGCCAAAGCGGATCTCGCCCGCATTGGTAAAGGTGAGCGCGCCGTTGAGGAACACGGCGTCCATGCCCTGGCAGATACCAAGAACGGTATGCTCCCAGCCAAAGCGTTCGGCAATCTTTTGCTCGCTCGTAATGCCGTTGCATAGCGAGGCGATGAGCGTGTTGGGTCCCACGACGCGCTCCATAGTCTTGAGTGCTTGGTCGAGACCGGTGGTCTTGACTGTCAGGATGACCAGATCGGCGGGCGTCGCCTCGCTGGCGCGGACGGACGTGAGATCGCAGGGCTTGCCGTTGACAGTGAGCGCATCGCCCGCGTGACGCTCAAAACGGGTGTCATCCATGATGTATTCGACGGCGTCGTTGCCGAGCGCCCAGGCGATCATGCTGCCGTAGAGCAGGCCGACGCCGCCCTTGCCGATAAAGGCGACCTTGTTGATCTGCATGTGAATCATCTCCCCATGTAAAAGGCGCCCGCGTAAGGGGCGCCTGATGGATTGTATGCTGCCAGGGTGATTGGTGGGTGCGCGGGGCGGCTGTTATAAAAAAGAAACGTTTGCCTGGACGCTACGCTGCGGGGCAGACCGCAAAGACATGCGCGTGGTCATGCCCGGCTCCTTTCATCGGGCTTTTTGCTGATGTTAAAGCGGTGCCGTGACGGCCTGATTTCTGCTGCGTTACGATACGTTCTCGATTGCGATTCCGATGTGTTTCGATGACGTGACGGGTTTGTTTCGCCTTGTCAGGGCTTCGATGGGAGGGGAGGGGCCGTGCAATATCGCGTTGACCCCAAAAGCGGCAACCGTATCTCGGCGTTGGGGCTGGGCTGCATGAGGTTTCCCGGTGCGCCGGGACGCCCGGATGCGAAGACTGCCGACGCCATCATCTTCCGTGCGGTGGAGCAGGGGATTAACTACCTGGACACGGCCTATCTCTATCCCGGCAACGAGGCTTGTGTGGGTGCGTCGCTTGAGCGCCTGGGCTTGCGCGACCAGGTTTTGCTCGCAACCAAGCTGCCGCATGCTTCGTGCAAATGCGCGGAGGATTTCGACCGGTTCTTCGACGAGCAACTGCGCCGCCTGCGGACCGACCATATCGACTATTACCTCATGCACAACATTACCTCGCCCGCCCAGTGGGAACGTGTGGTGGCGTTGGGCATCGAGGACTGGATCGCGCGTCAAAAGGCGGCGGGGCGCATTCGCCAGATTGGTTTTTCGTACCACGGCAGCGCGGCGGATTTCCTGACGATGCTCGATGCATATGAGTGGGACTTTTGCCAGATCCAGTACAATTACGCTGGAGAGCGATATCAGGCGGGAACAGCGGGGCTCATGGCCGCCGCCGAGCGAGGCCTCGCGGTGTTTGTGATGGAGCCACTGCTGGGCGGGCGTT
>URWQ01000071.1 GCA_900551635.1 uncultured Collinsella sp.
GCCCACCATGGCGCAGGCCGGCGGCAAGAACCCCGACGGCATCGACGACGCCCTGGAAATCGCCCGCAACATGATCCTGTAGCGGCGCGGAGGGGCCCGACCGCATGAGGGGCGCGGCATTGCCTCGCCCCTCTTTTGCGTTTCGGAACATACAAGCCGTGCATTGCTTGAGAGAATCTCATTGAATGCTGATCGTGTCGGTATAAATGTCGGTATAAATGTCGGTATAACCGCGCCGCTTCCAGATGCGTTGCTCCGACTGATGCTAACGCTGTGATAAAAGCGTTAGCTATAATGAAATGATCTGTGCACCATTCGAAAGGGAACGGAATGAACAAGCAACAGCTCGCCGCGAAAATCTGGGAATCGGCCAACCGCATGCGGGGCAAGGTGGATGCGAGCGAGTACAAGGATTTCATTCTGGGCTTCATCTTCTACAAGTACCTCTCCGAGAAGGAGGAGCAGTTCTTCCTGGGCGAGGGTATGACGGCCGCTGATATGGAGCAGCTGGTGGAAGAGGACGAGGAGACCGTAGGCTATGCTCAGAATCATCTGGGCTATTTCATCTCCTATCAGAACCTGTTCTCCACTTGGGTCCAGGCCGGCAATGATTTCGCTGTGTCGCAGGTGTACGAGGCACTCTCGGCCTTCAGCCGCCTTGTGAGCCCCCTTTACAAAAACGTGTTCGACGGCATCTTCATCACGCTACAGACGGGACTGAGCAAGCTCGGCGACAATACAGGGTCGCAGACGAAAGCCGTGCGCGATCTCGTCCATCTCATTCAGACCATCCCCATGAGCACGCACCAAGATTACGATGTGCTGGGCTACATCTACGAGGAACTCATCTCGAAGTTCGCCTCTAACGCCGGCAAGAAAGCCGGCGAGTTCTACACCCCCCACGAGGTGTCGGTGCTCATGGCGGATATCGTCGCTCATCATTTGCGGAGCCAGGACACGATTCGTATCTACGACCCCACGAGCGGCTCTGGTTCGCTGCTCATCACCATCGGCGATGCGGTGAAGCGTCGCATGGGGGATGCGGACGGCATCGCCTACTACGCCCAGGAGCTCAATCAGTCCACCTACAACCTCACGCGCATGAACCTCGTCATGCGGGGCATCAAGCCGTCTAACATTACGGTGCGCAACGGCGATACTTTGGAAGAAGACTGGCCCTACTTCGACGATTCGGATCCATCGGGCACCTACGACCCGCTCTACGTGGACGCGGTGGTTTCCAATCCGCCCTACTCGCAGCGGTGGGAGCCGGAGGGCAAGGAGAACGACATCCGATTCGCCTATGGCGTCGCCCCTCGCTCGAAGGCGGACTACGCGTTTCTGCTGCATGACCTGTACCATCTGAAGCCCTCCGGCATCATGTGCATCGTCTTGCCCCACGGCGTCCTATTCCGTGGGGGAGAGGAGGGAGCGATCCGTCGCAGCCTCATCGAGAACGACAAGATCGCCGCCATCATCGGGTTGCCGGCCAACATCTTCTTCGGAACGGGCATCCCCACCATCATCATGGTGTTACGTCAGAAGCGCGACGAGAGCGACGTGCTCATCGTCGACGCCTCGAAGGACTTCGAGAAAGTGGGGAAGAACAACCAGCTGCGCTCCTCGGATATCCGCCGCATTGTCGATACGGTTACGGCTCGTCGGACGATCGAGGGCTACTCGCGCCTTGTGGGAAAGGACGAGATACGCGCCAACGATTACAACTTGAATATCCCGCGCTACGTGGATTCCTCTGAGCTTACGGAAACGTGGGACTTGTATGCGTCGATGTTCGGCGGCATTCCGGTTCAGGAAATTGACGCCCTAAGCAAGTATTGGGAGGCGCTTCCCGGCCTTCGTGAGGCGCTGTTTACGGCCAACAATGGCCATTGCGCTCGGATGGCGTGCGAGGACGTAGCCGATGCAATTCAGGGGAATGAGGCGGTCGAAGGCTACGTTGCCCGCTACCACGCAGAGTTCTCTGGGTTGCGCCGTCAGCTCGTGGCGACGCTCATCGGCAACTGGCAGCGGGTGGACGCACCGAGCGCGGAGGCTGCGGTGGCCGATGAGGTGTTCAAGCTCGTGGAACCGTTTACTCTGGTTGATAAATATGACGCTTATCAGGCGCTTGATGATGCTTGGGGCGTTATTGCCGCCGATTTGGAAATGCTGCAAACGGAAGGTTTCGACGCTGCGAGGAAGGTCGATCCGGAATACGTCATCAAGAAGAAGAGCGGCAAAGACGTTGAGGTGCAGGACGGATGGAAGGGCCATATCCTGCCGTTCTCTCTTGTACAAGACGCGCTCTTGAGTGTGGAAGCCGAGCAGTTGCGTGATTTGCAGGATGAGATGAGCCACTTGAATGGCGAGTGCGAGAGCTTGCAAGAGGAGCTGCCCTGCGAGGACGCCGAAGAGGGCGATGCCGACGATTCGTGCGATTTGGCCGAGGAGGAAATCGCGGCGAAGCGGAATGAGCTCGCGGCCCTTCAGAAGAAGCTAAAGAGCTTGAAGAAGGATGCCAAAGCTCAGGAGTCGGCCCTCGAAGAGAAGACCCGCGAGACCATTGAGGCGCTGACCGACGAGCAGGTGTACGAGCTGCTCGAGTCCAAATGGGTAGAGCCCCTCATGGATGATCTGAACGCGCTGCCGCAAGTGTCTATTGAGGGTCTTATCAAGAAAGTGAACGCGCTGGAAGAGAAATACAAAGACACCTATGCCGATGTGGCAGAGCAGATCAGCGAAGCCGAAAGAGAGCTGGATGCAATGCTCGGCCAGCTTGTGGGTGACGAGTTCGACATGCTCGGCATCGCGGAACTGCGTAAGCTTTTGGGCGGTGAGTAACATGGAAGAGCAGCGTAAGTCCGAAAACGCCCTCGTCCCCGCCCTCCGCTTCGAAGGATTCAGCGACCCTTGGGAACAGCGTAGGTTGGGGGAAGTGGTTGATGTTCGCAGTGGAAGAGACTACAAGCATTTGAAACCAGGCTTGATTCCGGTTTACGGGACAGGCGGTTTGATGACGTACGTCAACGAAGCTCTTTCAAAAAACGAAGATGCCATCGGGATCGGGCGAAAAGGAACGATCGATCAGCCCTACAAGCTTTATGCGCCATTTTGGACGGTTGACACGCTGTTTTATGCAATTCCGAAAATTGGAATAGATATCGAATTCGCACTAAGCTGCTTTCTACGAATCAATTGGAAAGCGAAAGATGAATCGACCGGATTACCCAGTTTGTCGAAGAGCGCGATCAACGATACTCGAATTCTGCTGCCGGACGCGCGCGAGCAATCCCGCATCGGAACGCTCTTCTCCAAGCTCGACTCGCTCATCGCCCTTCATCAGCGTGAGCGTGCGGGGGTCTAGATGAGGCTGGAGATTGAGCGCATCACGAGGTCGACATCCTGGTTCTCTAGCTCTTGGATGATGTGCAGGTAGGTCTTCTGGGTGGTATTCATGCTGGCGTGTCCGAGACGCTTGGCGACGCTGGCGATGGAGACGCCAGCGAACAGGAGCAGCGATGCATGGGTATGGCGCAGCCCGTGCACGGAGATGACGGGGACGCCGGCGCGCTTGCAGTGGCGTTCCAGCACGCTGTTCGCGGTGGAGTTGTAGACCTTCCCCTCCACGAAAATCGGCTCATCGTGGGGAAGCCTTTTGGTGAGTTCGGAAAACTGGATGACCAGCTGCCAATCGAGCTGCACCTTGCGCACGGAAGATCGGTTTTTCGTGGGGACGAAGCCAGTTCCCGTCTTGTAGTCCCAGGTCTTGTTGACCGAGACGACTTGGCGGCTGAACTCGAAGTCGTCGGGTGTCAGCGCAATGGCCTCGGAGAACCGCAGCCCCGTTTTCGCAATGAGGAGGATGAGCCAGTCCCAGCTCACCTCGGGCCCCAGGTCGAGGTCGTTCAGAAGCCGGTGCAGCTCGAATTGGTTGAGGTACTTCTGCTTCTTGGCGCGCGGGGATTTGCCCTTAATGATGGCCTTGCGCGTTGGGTCGCGCTCTACCAGACCCTCATCGACAGCATCGAGGACGGCGCCCTTCAGCTGATGGTGGAAATCCATTGTCGTCTGCCGTTCGTGGCTGACGGCATAGTCGTTCAGCAGCTTCTGATAGGTGATGCGGTTGAGTTCCGCGAGGGTCAGCAGGGGAATGAGCCGTTGCAGCCAAGCGCAGGTGAGCCGGTACTTGCTGAGCGTGACATCGCGCACGGCCCCTTCCTTATACATGGCCACCCACTGCTGGTAATAGTCGCAGAACGTGTCGTTGGGCGTGAGTTCGTTGAGCATTGCTGGGTTCCTTTCTGCGTTTTTGGTTCGTTTGAGGGCTCACGCTGATGAAGGTTCCCTAAGAATACGGCGATGAGACAAGTTGTTTGTCGCCGACAGAGGTTGTTTCTGCACGAGATCGCGAGTTATAAGCGTCTCGGGAAGTTTGGGAAGCGGCATTTTGACAATAACATATCGAATAACAATATCCTATAAGAGCTATCGCTTCTTGGTGGGGGGTGCGGACTCCAAGTTGGACACCCAGGTGTCCGGAAGGGAGTTCGAATGTACGACAAGAGGGCCAAGCAGGATGCGCTGGATCTGTGGTTCTCGATGCCCGGCGAGATGTCCGTGGATGACTTCGCCGCCGAGCTGGGGTACCCTTCGGGCAGCACGCTGCGCAACTGGATCAAGGCGGATCCCAGGCACGACCCCGACAAGTGCCAGTACCGCTCCAAGCCCGTGCTCCCCAAGCTCGAGGCGATAAGGCGCGTGGCCGAGGGGGCGACCGCCGCCCAGGCGGCCCGGGAGACGGGGCTGACCCCCCAGCAGGTGCGCTACAGCGTGGGAAGGTACGCCCGAGGGGGCACGGCGGCGCTGCTGCCGGCGCCCGCGAGGAAGAGGAGGAAGGGAGAGGCCGTGGACGAGGGGAAGACCCGCCGGGCGAGCCGGCCGGCCCGCCCGATGCCCTGCGAGCAGCCGCCGGGGCTGCCGGAGGAGCTGCCCGACGACCCGGCGGCGCTCAAGGCGATCATCGCCGACCTGGAGCTCAGCAACGCCGCGCTCAGGGAGGTGTTGGCCGTCCTAAAAGCAGGGGCGCCGGCCCTCACCAACGCTGAGGCGGCCGGCTGCGCCTCCAGGCTCGAGGGCGCCTTCGGCGCCGCGGCCGCCTGCGCGGCCCTGGGCCTGGCCCGCTCCACCTACTACTACCAGCTCGACGCCCTGACCTCGCCCTCCGCGCCGCCGGACGGGACGGCGGGCGAGGTCGAGCGGGCCTTCCGCGTCGACGGCAACTCGTCGAGGGGCTACCGGTTCGTGCGCGAGGTCGTGTCGCGCCGGCGCGGCCGGCCGGTGTCGGAGAAGGTGGTGCGGCGGCTCATGCGCGGGCTCGGGCTGCGCGTGTGCTACGCGCGCAGGGGGCGCTACAGCTCCTACGCCGGCGAGATCGACGCGCCCGCGCCCAACCTGCTGCTGAGGGCGGACGGCACCCACGACTTCTCCGCCGGGCGCCCCAACGAGGCGTGGGTCAGCGACGTGACCGAGTTCCGCCTGCCCGACGACGGCCGCAAGGTGTACCTGTCGCCCGTCGTCGACCTGTTCGACGGCAAGCCCGTCGGCTGGGCCGTCGGCACCAGCCCCGACGCGCGCCTCACCGAGTCGTCCCTCGAGATGGCGTGCGCGACGCTCGGGGAGGGGGAGGCGCCCGTCGCGCACACCGACCGCGGCTGCCACTACCGCTGGCCCGGGTGGAAGGCCATATGCGGGCGCCACGGGCTGGCCAGGTCGATGTCGCGCAAGGGCACCAGCCCCGACAACGCCGCCTGCGAGGGGTTCTTCGGCAACCTGAAGAACGAGTTCTTCCACGGGCGGGACTGGTCGGGATGGACGGCGGAGGCCTTCATGGAGCTGCTGGACGGGTGGATGGCCGCCTACTCGACCGTCCGTCTAAAGGCCTTCCGGGAGGGCGGCAGGACCGTCTACGATACGATAGACAACCGCAGGAGGCGGTTGGGGCTGGCGGCGTAGGCCGCTGTCCAAGTAACTGTCCGCACCCCCCTGCTTCCGCTTGCGGTAGAAGACGCATCGAAGAGTCTGAGAGAAATGCCTGGTCAGAGCACTCCAGATGAAGCCGGTTTTGCTGGATGGCCGGCAACGTCGCCCTTTACGCGCTCATAACTCGAGATTTCATGCAGAATAGGGCAACTTCGTCGACCGAAGTCCAGTGTGGAATGCGGTCGGTGCCCCTGCTGCGAAAGCCTATGAGACCATCAACGTCGCTGTTCGACAACGCTGAGTGTTAGCGGGGGAAGCCCTATTCGCACGACGCCTTGCACCCGAGCTCGCTGAGGGCTTGCAGGGTTGGCTTTACGTTCTCGGCGTGCCAGTTCTTGTAGCCGCCGGCGTACTGTGTGGCGTATATGCCGGACAGGCGCAGATCGCTCAGCTCCTTTTGCTGAGTGGTGAGGCGCACGCCGCCGGTACTCGTTTCGATATCGATGACCACGTTGAGCAAGTCGTCAATGAGCTTCACGGACTCGATGTCCGCATAGGGGATCACGAGCGAGACATCCCGTTCCAGCGTTCCCCAAAAGGACTCGAAAGGAAGTAGGATAAGCTCGTTCTCGCACATCTGGAGAACCGCCATATCCCATGTCTCGAAAAAGCGGACGATCTTCTCGCTCAGGTCTCCCGCCGCGCCCTTGACGATGATGCACCGGTCTTCCAAGGGCGTGAAGCCGGCGTCCATCGCATATTCCCAAACCTTCTCTTCGCGGGCCATAACTGTTTCGCTCCTTTCACTTGGATTTGCGTCGATGGGCATTATTTTCCCGATTCATCTCCCTGTCCGCAAATGGATCGTGCTAGCAAACTACCTGTTCAAAGGGCCTGTAAAAGACTTTTGACAGCTGTGTCTGCATCGTTTTGCAAGGCTGGTGGGGTATCATTCCGATGCGCACGCGCGACGTGGCGCGCCAACGGGCAATCGAAAGGAAGGAACCGATGGAACTGGCTCGGCAGTTGAGGGCCAAGCGGGAGGAGCGCGGGCTTTCCCAGGACGAGGTTTCGAAGGCGATATTCGTGTCGCGCCAGACCATTTCGAATTGGGAGAACGACAAGACCTACCCGGACGTGCAGAGCCTGCTGCTTCTCAGCCAGCTGTTCGAGGTTTCCATCGATGCGCTCGTGAGGGGAGACGTGGTCGCCATGCAACGCGCCATTGCGGAGGACTCGCGTAAGATGCGGCTGTTGTCAATCGGGATGCTGGTCTTTTCGGGGGTGGGCGGGCGAGGCC
>URWQ01000072.1 GCA_900551635.1 uncultured Collinsella sp.
CCGCCGTTTGGCCAATCTGCCGTTCAATTTCAAAGGCGCGACCAGAAGGTCAGCGCCTTTTCATTTCACGGCACCTTGGCTCAAACGGCAGGCTCTCGCTGACTTTTGCTCAACCTGTGGGGTCTTCAAATTGTTAGAGCGTTGCTAAGTAATTCTTTGCGTCTTCTACGCTCATTGCGGCGACTGGTGCGTGTGAGCAGAGCTTGACATCGTTGGTGACCAGAAGGTCCGCCTTTGTGCGCATCGCTGCCGCGATGATTAAATCGTCTTCGTAATCGCTATGGAGATTACGCTGCTTGCTCGCCATCCATATGTCACTCAGGTCGCAGGGTACCGGCGTGGCAAGTTGCGACAACACGTCGAGGCAATCCCATGCAAGTGATGTCGCCGCCACGGCGGCATCTTGGGATAGCGAGCCATGCTCGCGCCGATACCACGCCTTATGTTCGCTCGAAATCAAATAGAACAGGTCTTTGGACGATGTCGCCGCATACATCAGCTCAGCCTGAGCCGTACACGCATCACGCAAAAACTCAATTGCCGCCGAACGACCGCGTCGTGAAGGGATGAAATAATCAAGCCACACGTTGGTGTCAACCAAGATGCGCTTAGGATTCTCACTCATAGAGCCAGCTCATCTCCTCGCCATAGCGATCCGCATAGGCATTCCGTTTGAGCTCTTCGTCGTCCGATGGCTGAGCCCTAACCAGATCGATTCCCGACTCACGGCAAGCGGCAGCGAACAGCTTCGACCCCTGATCCATGAGCTCGAGCTTACGTTTGGCGGCCTTTTCGCGCTCGCGCTGTTCCGCCCGGGCACGACTGGGCAGCAGGATATCCTCGAGCGCACCGGGGCGATCGGCCAGCGACGCTGCAAGCTGCCAGAGCGCTCGCACCGCTTGGCTCGGCGTCATACCGGCCCTGGAGAGAGCGGCGTCCCCACTCCTTTTAAGATCGGCATCGAGACGTACGTTGATCTGAGCGGCTGTTGTGGTCATAACCCCTCCTTAATACTTTATAATTATCATAAAACTCTATGGTAAATACGTAAAGCATGTATAGCAATAAATAAGTATTAGCCGTGCTCCGTGCACAAAAAGCCGCCGAGGCACATTGCACCTCGGCGGCTACGCATCACCAATCTAGTTCGGTTTCACCCTTTGCATTTGCCCAGATAAAACCTGCCAAAATGAACCTGTCCCTATTTGGCAGGTTAGCGGAGCTTGCTGGTCTCGAAGTACTCGGGGAACTGGTCCAGAACCTCGGTCTGGTTGCGGAACATCATATGCAGGTGCTTGCTGACCAAAAAGCTCGCTTCGATGGGGTCGCGACCGGCGATAGCGCGGCGAATCTGCTTGTGCTCGTTCACGATGTCCTGATTGTCGAGAACCTGCGTGGCGGCGCGCAGCCAGCGGAAGCGCTCCAGGTCGGCATTGGTCTCTTCGAGCCACGACCACACGGTGCTGCGACATGCGATGCTAAAAATCATGTGATGCATGAGGTTGTCGCTCAAAAAGAAGCCGATGCGATCCTCTTCGGCCATGGCCTTTTCCTGCAGCACGATGGCGCGGTCGAGCTGCTCGATGCCGGCCGACGTGGCGCGCGCACAGCACTCCACAATCACCTGCTTTTCCAGATGCTCGCGGATGTAACAGGCACTCTCGGCAAGGGTGAGGTTGATGGGCGAGACGTAGGTACCGCTCTGGGGCACGGTGCGCACCAGGCCTTCCTGCGCCAAACGAACCAAAGCCTCGCGCACAGGGGTGCGCCCCATATCTAGGTCGTCGCAAAGTTGCTTGACGCCCAGCTTTTCGCCCGGCTTGTAGTCCAGGTAGACGATTTTGCGTCGAATGGTGTGGTAGGACTGGTCCTGTAGGCTCGTTTCCTGCTCGCCGACGTGCATCGATTCTTCCATAGCGCCTCGCAACTGTTCTATCAAACTCATATGTCAGTTGTTAATTATGCCGCGAATCAGCTCTCCGCGGTGGGCAATTCGGCTGTTGCCTGAGAACTATTGCGGCATCTTAGTCTGTGTTTGCGCAAGGCTGTGCTCAATGTTGCCGTATCATAAGCCGTCGCAAACGTGAAATAGAAAGAAGGAATCCCATATGCAACTGGCAAATATCGTTCGCGAGCGCTGGAAAGGCGTCTTGTTCTGCCTGATCATTGCCATTCCCGCGACGTTGCTCGGCAAACAAATTGAGGTGGTCGGCGGTCCGGTATTTGCCATCCTCTTTGGCATGGTCCTGGCGCTCGTCTTTCCCAGGAAGCGTCGCGAACAGCTCGCCGCCGGCGTCACCTATACGTCCAAAAAAGTCTTGCAGTACGCGGTTATCCTGCTTGGCTTTGGCATGAACCTCTCCCAGATTCTGTCCAAGGGCGCCCAGTCGCTGCCGATTATCGTGGCGACGATCTCGACCTCGCTTGTCATCGCCTTTGTGCTCTGCCGCGTCATGAACGTACCGGGTAAGATCGCGACGCTTGTGGGTGTGGGTTCGTCGATTTGCGGCGGTTCGGCCATCGCTGCGACCGCGCCCGTCATCGATGCCGACGATCGCGAGATTGCCCAGGCCATTTCGGTCATCTTCCTGTTTAACGTTATCGCGGCGCTCGTGTTTCCGACGCTCGGCGGCATGCTCGGGCTGACCAACGAGGGCTTTGGCCTGTTTGCCGGCACCGCCATCAACGACACCTCGTCGGTAACGGCTGCGGCGAGCGCCTGGGACAGCATGCATCCCGGCGCCAATGTGCTCGAGAGCGCCACAGTGGTCAAGCTCACCAGGACGCTGACCATTATTCCCATCACGCTGGTCCTCGCATGCTGGCAGATGCATCTGGCACGCAAGGCCGGCGGTGACGCCAAAAGCACGTTCTCGCTTAAACGTGCGTTTCCCATGTTTGTGCTGTTCTTTGTGCTGGCGAGCGTGATCACCACGGTGCTTCAGCTTCCCGCGTCCATCACGGCGCCCATCAAGGAGCTGTCGAAGTTCTTTATTGTGATGGCCATGGCGGCTATTGGTTTTAATACCGATATCGTCGAGCTGGTCAAAAAGGGCGGCAAGCCCATCGCGTTGGGCTTTTGCTGCTGGATTGGCATTGCGTGCATGAGTTTGGGAATGCAGCACGTGCTGGGAATCTGGTAGAGAAGTAGCTTATTCGCGTGCTGGCTGCCGGTGAGCGCAAGCCTTCGGTGGAGCGATAGGAGCTCTTGCGGGTATGGCTTGTCCGCAGGTTTATAAGTCCCGAAGAGCTCTTATCGCCCCGCCAGGATGGCGATGCGGGGCAACACCTATACTCGCAGGACGGCGCTTTCTGCCCTATAGTGTTTGGTGAGCAATATCGTTCAATTTTGAAACACTCGGTCGTGCGACCGTCGGCGGTTGCACGTCGCCGCGGACAGGGGCAAATCATGGATAGCAATGCTAAGCTGAACATCTTGACCGATGCCCTAGCTGCTGCCGGGGCCTCGGCATTGGCAATCGATGCGCGTGGGGACGTCGCGATCTCGACCATGAATGACGCGGCGCTTGAGCGGGATGTGGCGGCTTTTGTCGCTGAGCGTCTCGACCGTATAGGAGACGGCGCGCGTCTGGTTATGGGGCGTGAGGGTACGCGCCTGAGCCTGACCGTTCGCCCCACCGACAAAGAGGGCGGGAGGCTTTGGGTCGTTGTGGTCCGCGAGGTGCGCGGTGCCGCGGCGCATGCGGGCATCGAGTGGCTCAACGCCGACGAAGTTGAGGTCCGCTATGAATCGAGCGCGTACGGCATCGTTGAGGGGGCGGCCTCGGTGGCTGTACCGGTTACCGAGAGCTATGCGCGCGGCGTGCCCCTTATGCTCGAGGGCGAGCTGGGAGCGGGTCAGGTCGAGATTGCCAAGCGCCTCTATCTGGATGGCCCTTTTGTCGATCAGCCCTTTGTTTCCGTCGCGCTCGATGAACTCACCGATCGCGGTTGGCGCCATGTGCTCAAAAGCTCCGAATCGCCGCTGTTCCAAACGGGGCTGACCCTTTGCATTGAGGGCTGGAATGCGGTTGGCCCCCAGCGCCTCCGCGAGCTGGTCTCCACGATGACCGACACCGCGTTGGCGACGCGCTGCCATGTGGTGCTGACGGCGAATGACATGCCGGGCGGCGGCGAAAGTGATCAAGCCGCCTTTGTGACCGAGCGCTTCGCCTGTGCGGTGAGCGTCGCGCCGGCAATCGTGGAGCAGGGAGCCGCGTCGACGAAGGTCGCGCGCTATTTGGAATATCTCGCTGATGCATTTGGGACGGCAGCGCCCACGCTGTCTGCCGCGGCGACGAAGACGCTCGATGCTTACCGCTGGCCGCGCAACTATCTGCAGCTCCGCGAGGTCTCGGAACGACTGTATATATTGGTGGGGACGGGCACGGTGGACCGCGCTGTGGCGGAGGAAGTGTTCGCCCAAGAGGACGTGATTAAGACCGCAACCTTTGGCGCCCCGACGCTTGAAAGTGACCTGTATATCCTGCGACCGCTGGCCGATACCGAGCGAGATATCGCGCATCTGGTTGTAGACCATCTCCACGGCAACCGAACCCGTGCGGCGGAGGTGCTGGGCATAAGCCGTACAACGCTGTGGCGCTTGCTGAAGGACGATGACCGTTGAGCGAGGCACCCGTGACCGCACGCGACGCGTGTGCTACAGTCCAAAGCGTTATTGTTTCGATTTGGTTACGGCGTGCGAGGGCATATGGCTGAGACTTCAAAACCGAGCCGCAGAAGGCGGAGTGCCGCGCCGGTCAACCGACGCACAACATCGGTGACGTGGGGCAAACACGCCTCGGGGTTTGATGGCTCGTTCAAGCGCACTAAATACGGCTATCCTTCGGCAAGCGCCCGCTTGGCAATGCAGGCAGAGTCCTCGCTGTGGGGCCGCAAACGCGTGGTGGGCATTCCGTTCTCTGATGCCGTGCGGGAGAAAGTCGCTTCGTAATCGGTCACGGAGTAGTCCGTGTAACCAGTTCCGAGATCGAGCGTCGCCGAGGCGCGTCCCCTCATCCGGTCCGCCTCGATCTTTACGTTCATCGTACAGGTCAGCGTCTTGGTCGCCCCGCCCCGCAGCACTACCGTCACTGTGGGGTTTAGGGTAATCGTCAGATCGTTCATAACCGGATAGGTCCCTTCCGCAACGACCTCGATGCCGCCCGATATTTTACTGAAGGAGAACGTAAAGCAGGAAACGGTTTTGATTCCCGTGACAAAGGAGTCGAAGAAGGCGCTGTTGCCCTTTTCATCCGTCACGGTGATGCGGTAGGGATTCTCCCCGACGGCCTCGGGACGAATACGCAGCGGGTAGGTGCCGTTCCCCGCCACCGTATAGCCCGTGACGGGCCCGATGTCATCCGTCAGGTTCCGGAACAGGGTCGGCGTACCTTCGACCTGCACGGTATAAGTCCCGTCGTAATCGTCCTGCTCGACGGTGAAGTCCACACGGGCGCGGTCGAGCGCCGCCAGTTCGAACTTGTCCTGCGTGAAGGATACCCGCAGCGGCTCGCGGACATAGCTCGTCTGCAGCACCCGCTCGGCATGCAACCCTTTTTCGTCGGTCAGGACGAGGCGCAGCCGCACGTCGCCTTCCCGCTGCTGCGTGTAAGTGATATCAGCGGTTCTCTCCCCGTCGCCGGAGAGAAATGGATAAGGCACTCCGAAGAGGATCGGCTCGCCGTCCAGGGTAACATCGCCGTCGCCCTCTTCCCGCTCGCAGGTCAGGAAGCAGGTGCTCCGATCGTTGTTCGTGCTGACGACCCGGAACTGCGCCGTGGCGGTTCTGCCGGGCGCATGACGTTCGGCGAAAGGCGTCACGGATACCTCGGTGGTCGAAACCCGCCAGTCCACGGGATTGCGTCCCAAAATCCGCGCCTCGATGCGGTAGACCCTATTGCGGGCGATGTTGAAGTCCGAGGTGTTGTTCTCCCCCAGGTAGATGCGGTAGACGACGTGCAGGCCGTCCGCCTCGCCCTCGATCAGGATATAAGCGGCATATTCCGGGGCATTGGCCTCGTTCTTCTGCTCCTGTCCCGGAATCGAGACGTTCTCGCCCTGCAGGTTCTCCGGGAGGTAGTAAACGGCGGAATAGCCGTCGCCGTCCGCCGGGAAGGCTTCCGTCGCGGCGCACTCCCCGTCTGCGGTGATGCGGCCCTCGCCGAAGAGCGCCGCGAAGCGCGGGACGTTGCACAGACGTACGGAACGCACGGAGAGCGAATTTCTGAAATCGGCAGCCACCGTATAGCTGAAATCGACCTTCGCCACGGCCCGCACGAGTTCAATAGCGATCTGCGTCGTGCCGCGCACGGTAAACGTCCGCATGGCGGACATGGGAAGCGTTCCGGAGTCTGATCCGTCAGGGTTCCATGCGCTGCGCAGCGCCCGCACCTCGGCTTCGGGCAGCGGCCCGGTGTCCGTGCCGAGGTTGGCGACGGCATAGAGGGTGTATCGGCCGTCGGGAAGCTCCAGCGCGACAGTGCGCTGCGAGGCGGCGTAGACGTGCCGTGCCTGAGCATCGTTTGCCGGGAACAGGTAAAGGTTGATATCCTCGACGCGGCTCTCGTCCGCAACAGCCCGCGTGCCGGGCAGAGCGTCGCAGGAGAACGTGAAGGTCACATGCCGGGGGCCGTGTACGGCCGGAGTGCATACGGGCATCTCGTCCGAGCAGGAGCCGGCGAAAAGCAGCGTTCCCCAAAGGATATGGATGAGGGTTTTCATGGTTTTATCTGAAATAAGCGTAAATAACGGCGGGATCGTCGTCCGGGGAGAAACGGTACTGTTCCTCGTAGCTCAGAACCCCGGTATGGTCGGCATTCCGGCACCAGCCCTCGAACAACCGGCCCGCATCGGGCTCGGCGACGAGCGTGCAGCCTTCGTCAGGACAATATATGAGCGAATACCATGAAGAGAGCGTCATGTCTTCGACCACACGTAGCGCATCGGGCGAGGCGACAGTGCCTTTCCCGTTGCTGCCGTCGAACCATTTGGTGTAGACCCGAAGCAGGTGGGCGTAGCAGTACGGAAAACCGAACGAGGCGACCTCCCCGTAACGGTCGAGGATATGAACCCGGAACATAAAGCGGCACTCCTCGCGCGTGAAGGACGGCGGCCAGTAACGGATATCGTAGTCGTTCTCCGGGCCCCGGATCTCCATCGTCCTTGCAACGGCGCCCCATTGGCCCTCGAACCCGAAATACCGCACATCTCCGGTCTTCAGCTCCACGAAGGCTTCGACCCCGGCCTCTTCGTAGGCCCCGCCGAGCCGCAGCGTCA
>URWQ01000073.1 GCA_900551635.1 uncultured Collinsella sp.
TGGCAGCGGCGATGCCAAGCCCCAAAAAAGCCTGATACGTTGGATACGAGGGATTGCCGAACATGGGCTAGCACACACCTTCCACAAAGCGGTCGAGCTCAACAAAGCGGGAACCCTTGACCAGTACAACATCATGTTTTTCAAGCGCGCCGCCCATGCGGTCGAGCACCTGCTGATAATCGGAGAACACCTGGATGCGGTCCTCGTCCATGCCCATCATGCGCGCGGCATCGGCCATAAGCTGGGCCAGCTCACCACCCACGCACGCCAGCATGTCGAGCTTCTTGGCGGCCGCATAGGCGCCCACGAGCTCATGCATGCGAGGAGCCTCATCGCCCATCTCGCCCATCTCGCCCAGGATCGCCATGCGAGACCCCGTGCACGAAAGCGAGCACAGTAGATCGAGGCCAGCAGCCATGGATTCGGCACTGGCGTTATAGGAATCGTCGATGACGCGGGCACCGCTCTTGGCGCGCTTGATCTCCTGGCGGTGACCGGTGATCGTGAGGCCCCTAAAGGCAGCATCGATCTGCTCGGGCGTCACGCCCAGGCGATAGGAAACCGCGGCGGCCTTAACGGCATTAGGAACGGACTGCACGCCGGGGATGGCAAGCATGGTATCGATCGTCTCACCCTGGCCAAAATCGAGCGTAAAGACCGGACGTCCCTCGTCATCAACACGAATGTCGCGGGCACGGACCTCATCATCGTCCGAGACGCCGGCCAGCATCACATCGATACCAGCAGGCTGGGCGAACGTATCGCGAATGAACGGCGTAAAGTCGTCCTCGCCGCCCAAAACCAGCAGCGGCAAGAAGTCGCCGGCGGCGCACATACCCTGGACAATCTCGGCCTTAGCGCGGGCGATGTTCTCGCGGCTGCCCAAAATGCCGATGTGAGAGGTACCAATCTTGCTCACGATGGCAAGGTTGGGATTGGCGGACTGGGACAGGCGCTCAATCTCGTGGAAATGGTTCATGCCCATCTCGAGCACCAGGACCTCGGTATCGGCCGGAGCGGAAAGCACCGTGAGCGGCATGCCGATCAGGTTATTGAAATTGCCCTTGGTGGCCCAGACACGATAGCGCTTGGCGAGCACGGCGGCGAGCACGTCCTTGGTCGTCGTCTTGCCGATGGAACCGGTAATGCCAACGACCAGGCAGCCAAGCTCCAGGCGATACGTGTGCGCCAAACGCAGCAGAAACTCCTCGGGATCATCGGTCAGCAGGATGGCGCACCCCTTGTCCTGCGCCAGCGAGACCAGCTCGGCCTCGGGCTCACGCGTCATCACGACGGCGCCGGCACCCGACTGGACGGCACGGGAAGCAAAATCATTGCCGTCGACGTTTTCACCGGGAAAGGCGACGAAAATCGTCCCTTCCTCGACCTGGCGCGAGTCGATAACGCACCCGCGGCATACCCGATCGGCTTCTCCCGTCACGGTTCGGGCCCCTGTTGCGGCCGCGAGGTTGTTGACGGCGATCTCTATCATTGCAGCTCCCCTGTAAACCTAATAATGCTATCGGCGTATTGTATCCCAGCGCCGCACATGCGTGGTGCAGGGCATGTGAACACCCTCATATGGGACAACAAACCACGCCCCAAAGATTGTAACCCCCTACTTCGTGTGCGGGATACCCAGCACGTCGAGCGCGTTGGCCATAATGGACTGGAACGGCACCGCAGCGGCATCTGAGCCGCTCGGCGTTCCGTCGAGCGTGATATAGCACAGCACCTTGGGCGATTGTGCCGGTGCAAAGCCCATAAAGGACGACATGTAGTTCTCCTTGAGGTAGCCGCCGTTCTCGTCGGCACGTTCGGCCGTACCGGTCTTACCCGCCACGTCATAGCCGTCAACCGCGCCGCCAACGCCCGTTCCCTCGGACACGACCGTCTGCATGCACGATGTCACCTGGGATGCGGCGTCCTCCGAAATCGCGCGCTCACCTTCGCCCCAGTCCTTCTCGTCGCCTTTGCTGGACTTATAAAAGTGCGGTGTCATCATCACGCCGCCGTTGGCGATGCCGCCCACGGCACGTGCGATCTCAATCGGCGAGACGGACAGTGCCTGTCCAAAGCTCATCGAGCCCAGCGTGGCGCCGTCATACTGGTCACGCTCCTTGACGATACCCAGGCTCTCTCCCGGAAAATCGACACCCGAGCTGTGACCGATGCCCCACTTGTCCACATAGGCGGCAAAGTCGTCGGCACCGATCTTGCGCCCCACTAGGACAAAGCCCACGTTGGACGAACGGCGCATCATCTCGCGCACATCCATGGTCATGGCATAGTCGCGCTTGTCGGCATCGGTGACGGTATCGTCGCCCACCTTGATGCTCGCCGGCACCTCAAACGACGTACTCGATCGCACGACGCCCAAGTCGAAGCCGGCGCCCGCCACGAGCGTCTTAAAGACCGAGCCGGGCTCGTAGGCGTCGGTGACCAGGCGCAGATTCATATCCTCGGTCTTGGCATTCTCCAGATCGGTCTGGTCGTAGGTCGGGTACGAGCAGGCTGCCAAAATCTCGCCTGTCGTAGGATCGGTGACCAGCGCCGAGCCGTTCTTGGCCTTAGTCTTCTCAACTGCCTCTGCCAGGGCATCCTCGGCCGCACGCTGGATATTGACGTCGAGCGTCGTCACGATATCAACGCCGTCGACCGCAGCCACCTTTTTATAGGCACCGCCCGCGATATAGCTGCCGTCCCTCGCGCGCTCGCGTACGAGAGAACCGTTCGTGCCGGTCAGAAGCTTGTTGTATTGCTTTTCGAGACCCGTCAAGCCGTCGTTGTCTACATTCACTACACCCAGCACCTGCGATGCCAGATTGCCGTATGGATATACGCGCTTCATGGCCTGCTCAAAAAGCACGCCGGGCAGGTTCTTCTTCTCCAGCGCCGCAACATCGTCTTCGTCCACCTGGCGCTTGATATACACCCAGGTTCCATCGGACTCAACGAGCTTGCGGCAGGTCTTTTTATCGATTCCAGTTGCCTTGACCAGCGCCGACACCGTCTTGTCAACATCCTCGACAAGCTGCGGGTTCACGGCGATGTTGCGACATTCGACCGACGACGCCAACACGTTGCCGTTGCGGTCGTAGATGGTGCCGCGTTTGGCATAGAGGGTCTGCGCAAGCAGGCGGCGCGCATCGGCACGCTCGCGCAGTTTATCGGCTTCGACAATTTGATAGTCGGCAAGGCGAAAGACGCCCAAGCCCAAGCCAAGCCCGATGAAGCCCATGACGGCTTTACGGCGAGGCAGAGGCGCGCCTGTGAGCCATTCGGTCGACGAACTCTTGCGCGACCTGGTGTTATGCACTTGAGGGCCGCCCGAGCCGCGAAGTCGCGACGCCGGGTCGTTGCCACGGGACCGCCCGGCGTTGTAAGATTGCCGACCCGTTCCTTGATAACCAGAACGTCCCCGCGACGAGGGACGTCCAGAACCGCGGCCCCCATCGGAACCGCGGCGATAGTCATTTGTCATACTCAGCTACCGTCTTGCTACTGAGCGGTCGCGGTCGCGTTGGCGCCCGCGGCTGCATCCTGCGAAAAGTCAAGTGTAACGCTCTCGCTGGGCTCCACCATGCCATAAGCGCCCGCAAGGTCGCGAATGCGCGTGTCGGCGCCGTAGACCGAATGCATGACCTCCAGGTCGGAGCTCTCATCGGTCGCCTTTTCGAGCGTGTTGGTAAGCTCGGCGTTGCTGTTGAGCACCTGGGCCGTAACGCCGGCGAGCGCCACGCGGGCGACGCCGATCGTCATGAAGATAGCCGCAATGATGCAAAACGTTTTAAGAACGCTCATGAAAACCGGGCTTACCGCCTGGTTTGCCTGACGGCCCGCGCCCGTGTAGACATCAAAGCGCGGCGCGCGCTGCTCACGGGGAGCAACGGGGGCCTGCGGCGTCTCACGATAGGCGGGCATGGCGTTCATATCATAGGCGAGTGCTGCGCTTGAAGTGTTGTAGCCCATGATATGCCGCCTCCCATCCCGAGTACGTTGGTAGTGTGTTTAAGCTTCGTTTATGGTGCGAGCGGGAGGTCCAATATCGCGCGGTCGCGTCTACAGACGCTGCGCCACGCGGATTTTGGCTGATCTCGCCCGAGGGTTGCGCTCAACCTCATCAGGCTGGGCAACCAGGGGTTTGCGGGTGATGACCTTGAGTATCGGCACGTTGCCGCACACGCACACCGGAATCTCCGGCGGACACGTGCACCCCTGGCTCATCTCCTTAAAGTGGTTCTTTACGATACGGTCCTCGAGCGAGTGATACGAGATGACGCAGATACGTCCGCCCGGGCTGAGCCACCTGGTGGCGGCATCAAGCCCTCGTTCGAGCACATCGAGCTCGTGATTGACCTCGATGCGAATGGCCTGGAAACTTTTCTTGGCCGGGTGTCCGCCATGCCGACGAGCGGCAGCCGGGATACCCGCCTTGATGATCTCGACAAATTGGCCGGTGGTTTCGATCGGTTCTTGCTCGCGGCGGCGCACGATCTCGCGCGCGATCTGCGAGGCGAACTTCTCTTCGCCGTAGACGCGTAGAATCCGGGCGAGGTCGTGTTCGTTATAGGTGTTGATGACCTCAGCTGCGTTTAAGGTGTTATTACCCGGATCCATCCGCATGTCCAATGGGGCGTCCTCGTTATACGAAAAGCCCCTGCCAGGGATATCGAGTTGCGGTGACGAAACGCCCAAATCGAACAGGAAGCCATCGACCCCGGGCACCTCGGCCGAGCAAAGAAGCTCGTCCAAGTCGCCGAAGTTGCCCTTCAGCAGCTGGTGCGGAACGCCGGGAACCTCGCGGTCCAGACGGGCGCCAGCGGCCTCGAGGGCCATGTCGTCCTGATCGACGCCGAGCAAAAGGCCCGTCTCCCCCACCTGCGCGGCCATCTTTACCGAATGGCCGGCACCGCCAAGGGTGCAATCGCAGACAACGGAGCCGCTCTTTAGCCGCAGCGACTCAAGCACTTCGCCGAGCATGACAGGTTCATGCCGATATTCTTGTGTCAAGATCCCACGCTCCATCCGTTACCCGTGCCTTGCCCTTACGAGAAGAAGAGGTCCAGCAGGGCCTCATCGTCATCGTCCTCATCGGCCGCGGCGCGATCCCAAACCTCAAGGTGGTCGTAGTTGCCCACAACCGTGACCTCGCGGTCGAGGTTCGCCTGCTTGCGGAGAGACTCGGAAAGACCGATACGACCGGCGCTGTCCACGTCCATCGACGTGGTGCGCTTGTTGATCGCCCTCATGAGCTTCTGGTCATTAATGTCACGCGGGTTAAAACCCTCGTGGCCCTCACGACCCGCGAAGAGTCCTTCGACCCACTTATCGAAGGCCTCGGCAGAGAACACGTACAGAGCATCGACATCCAGGGCTTTGAACACGCGAACGTGCTCTCCAAGCTCCTCGCGAAGGGGTGCAGGCAGGGACAGACGACCTTTTGCATCGAGATTGCGCTCGTATGCACCAGTCATTCCCATGTGCGCCCTCCCCTCGGTTACTCAGATGGCACGTACGCGGGGAACCACCCCGCCTGTCGACGTCATTAATAATATGGGGAACCGCCCCATTTTTCAACACCTTCCCCCACCCCTTCCCCCACCCCGCCCCACCACTCCACGCCTAATATGCTGTAAAACACCCCCGAGCATATGTTCGAAAACACAATATGTTGTGTTTGCAGCAAAGACGGGATGCCACCTGTAGAACCACGCCCGCGAACCTCAACCTTCAAGTTGACCTTGAGGCGATTTTTACGTCCCTTTACACGCCGTTCACATCGCCCCCAAACTCCCCCACCCACGACACACACGGCCCACCACCGCGACGCCAAGTGGCAAAAAATGGGTCGGGCCCCCGATTGCCCATGCGCGCGCAAAAGCACGCCGCGGCAATCTGGGGCCCGTCCCCAAATACCTATAAATATGCAGGTCAGCGATGTGTTAACGATGTGCCAGCGGGTGCGCCGCCAGATAGACCTCGGTCAGTTGCGTACGATCGACATGCGTGTAGACCTGCGTGGTCGATATATCGGCATGTCCCAAGATCTCCTGTAGCACACGGAGGTCTGCACCGCCCGCAAGCATATGGGTAGCAAAGGAGTGACGCAGCGTGTGGGGATGGAGTCCCACCAGCCCCACCTGGCGCCCGTAGCGCTCACAGATGGCATGGATGCCCTGGCGCGACAGACGGCGGCCGTTCTTATTTAAAAAGACCGCCGAGGTCTCGGTTCCGCGGGCATGGGCCGCCAAGCGAGAACGCCCCTCAGTTACATAGAGCATCAGAGCTCGCGCCGCGCTTCCCACCAGCGGGGACAGGCGTTCCTTTGATCCCTTACCGCGAACGAGCACAAAGCCATCGTCGATATGGATATCGCCCACATCGAGCCCCACCAACTCGCTCACACGTAAACCGCATCCGTAGAGCACTTCCAAGATGGCATGGTCGCGCAAGCCCATCTCGCCCTCGGGGAAGTCTTGATCGAGCAGCGCCGAGACATCCTCCACCGATAGATACTCCGGCAAACGCTCAGCCTTTTTAGGAAGGCGCAACGCCGCCGTTGGATTTTGGGCCACAGCCCCATCGCGCACCAAAAAGGCATGCAGGCCCTTCACGGCCGCAAGCGCACGCTCCACCGAGGCATCGGAATAGCCCCCATCGCGACGGTCGGCGACAAAGCCCTCCACGACCTGACGGGTCACCTCTTCAAAAGACACAATACCCGCCCGCTCCAGATAGGCGCAGTACGTCGTCAGGTCACGACGATAGGCCGCAATCGTGTTGCGCGCCAAACCCCGCTCGACCGCGAGGTAATCGAGATACTCCCCCGCCGCCACGGCGAGCGACGAGGGAGTAGCTTCGGTATGTTCCTTATTCGCCGGCACCCTTAGTCCGTAGCGAGGTTCATGGGCGTCACCTGCAGACGGTCGACACCCTCGTGCTGGCCGATCGAAGCGCGCACGAACTCGCGGAACAGCGGCTGCGGGTTGGTCGGGCGGCTCTTGAACTCGGGATGAGCCTGGGTTGCCACATACCACGGATGCACGTCGCGCGGCAGCTCGACCATCTCGACCAGGCGCTCGTCGGGCGACAGGCCCGAGATAACCAAACCGGCGTCCTCGAGCTGGTCGCGGAAGGCGTTGTTGAACTCAAAGCGATGACGGTGACGCTCGTAGACGAGTTCCTCGCCATATGCCTCGCGAGCGAGGGTATCGGCGG
>URWQ01000074.1 GCA_900551635.1 uncultured Collinsella sp.
TACAAATATCCTGTCGATGCTTGACCTTGCAGGTGTGCCTGTTTTTGCTAAAGACGGACTCACGTAGAGCACGGTGCGGTTGCACACATCGAACAGGTCGAGCATGTTCTGCTCGAGGGCGCTCTTGAGGTACGCATCGAGCGCACTCATGGGCTCGTCGAACATAAAGATGCCCGGGTGCGCCGCTACCATGCGGGCGAGCGCCGCGCGCTGCTGCTGGCCGCCCGAGAGGCGCGCGGGATAGCGGTCGGCAAAGTCGGCCAGTCCAAAGATGCCCAGATAGCCTTCGGCGAGCTTTTTGCGCGCGGCGGCGTCGCCCGCGTCCTTTACACCGGCGCACACGTTATCGGCCACCGTCATGTTGGGAAACAGCTGATAGTTTTGGAACAGCAGGGCACACTTGCGCTCCTGGGGCGACAGGTTGATGCCCGCCGCCGAGTCAAAAAAGGTCACGCCGTTGACAACGATCTTGCCCTCGTCGGGGGTCTCCACACCGGCAATGCAGCGCAGTGTACAGCTCTTGCCACAACCCGAGGCGCCCAGCAGCGCCACACGCTCCTCGCCGGCCTCAAGCTGCATGTCGAGGGTGAACCCCGGAAAGCGCTTTTTGATATCCAGGACAAGCGACATGGCCTATCGACCTCCCTTCGAGACGACGTCATCGCGCATGAGCTCGGCCAGCGCCTCGCGATCGATACGCAGCGCATCGCCGCCGACTGGGTCGAGCGAATCGGCCTGGCCACCCAGCTGCTTGGTCTGCTTGCGCTCCGCACGGGAAAGGCCCCGCTCGCGATACTTTTGCGAATGAGCGGTGTACATATTGATGAACAGAATGACCAGGAAGCTGAACGCAATTACGACCACGACCCAAAAGAGGGCTACCGACGTGTTGCCCCCCATCCACTCAAAGTAGATGGCGATGGGAATGGTCTGGGTAATGCCGGCATAGTTGCCCGCAAAGAACAGCGTGCAGCCAAACTCGCCCATCGCACGGGCAAAGGCGAGCACCGTGCCCGCTGCGATTGAGGGCCAACCAAGGGGCATCATAAGCTTGGTAAAGATGCGACGCTCGGACCAGCCAAGCGTGCGCGCCGCATCGAGCATCTGCGTGTCGAGGCTCTCAAAGGCACCGAGCGCCGTACGGTAGACCAGGGGAAACGACACCACCACGGCAGAGATCACCGCCGCCGGCCACGTAAAGACAATCGAGATACCGTGCGCGATAAGCCACCGGCCCACCCCAGTCGAGCGGCCAAACAGCATGAGGAGCAAAAAGCCGCAGACCGTGGGCGGCAGCACCATAGGAATCGTAAAGACCGAATCGAGCAGGCCCTTGATGCGACTCGAGGTACCCATAGTCTTCCACGCGGCGAACAGGCCCAGCGCAAAGGAGATCAGCAGGGCAAGGCCGCACGTTTTAATGGACACCCAAAACGGGCGATAGTCGATGTCGCCCAAAAAGGAGGCCAGAGAGGTCAAGGGGCCCTGCTCATCCCGCAACACGACAGACGATGCCTCAACCATTTGAGCGCTATCAAGCCAACGCGCGCCGCTCTTGGCATCACCCGAGGCTGATGCGATCACCACATAGCGGTCCCCATCCGCACCTCGTTCGTCAAAGCCATAGGTATACCCGCCGGCATCAAACGTTGTTTCCGCCGTAACATACCAAGGAAGATCCACGTCCCCCAGCTGCGCACCTCCCATGCAGTTTGCGCTGTCGAGTTCACAGACGAGGGCTTTGAGACCCGATGCGCACTCGTTGTCCTGCGGATCCAATCCAAACTTCTCGACCGCCTTGGGCGATATCCACACCACAACGCGATCGGCAGCAGGCGCCACCACAAGGTCCACGTCCTCGTCAACGGGAAACCGGTAGCCCTCAGGCTGGCCCTCCATGTCACGAGCGGTCCCCTTGGCCAACCGCTCAAAACCTTCGATCCCATAGGAAAGCCCATGAGCGGTCGCAGCAACCTGGGCCCCGTCCTCAGCGTCCCCAGCAAACGCAAATCCCGGCACCCAGCAAAGCGCGAAGGTCAAAGCACAGGCGACAAGCATGCGGAATCTATTAAGCACGAAAAGCTCCAAGCGAATACAAGGACGGAGTTAAACACAAAACGATGGAATTATCGCGCCAAGCCGCACTACGCGGAAAGCTCAAAGCCGTACTTAGCCCAAATCTTCTGAGCCTTCTTGCTGGTCAAACAGAAGTCGATGAACGCCTTAGCCTCGTCGGCGTGCTCGGAGCTCTCGGCAACGGCACCCGGGTACACGATGGGCTTGTGCGAATCCTCGGGGCACACGAAGGCCTCCTCGATGCCGTCGTAGCGAAAGATGTCAGAGCTGTAGACAAAACCGGCCACGCAGTCGCCTGTGGACACATAGGCGGCGGCGGTGCCCACCTTATCGGCCAGGGCAACCTTATCGGCGATCTCGGGCGCATACTCGCCGTCGTCGCCCTCGGTGCCGGTGTAGAGGCCCACGGAGGCCAGGGCCTGGTTGGCGTACTTGCCGGCGGGGACGGTCTTGGCGTCGCCAATGGCGATCTTGCCGTCCAGATTCGCGACGTCGTCGATGACCTCGACCTTGGTGTCGGAGCCCTCGGCGCGAATGATCACAAGGTCGTTGACGAACACATCCTCACGGGTGTCGGCATCGACGAGTCCGGCGGCCTCGGCGTCGTCCATGGTGCCCTTGGAGGCCGTGATGAGTACGTCAACCGTGGCACCGGCACGCATCTGCTCGACAAGGTCGCCGGAGGCCTTAAACTGCGTGTCGGCAAACGTGGTACCGGTCTGGTCGGTGTAGAGCTCCTGGACCTCGGGAAGGGCCTTCTCGAGCGAATTGGCAGCAAAGATCTGCAGCTCAACAGCCTTCTTGGAAGATGCCTTAGCAGAACCGGCATCGGAACCAGCGGGCTCGGACGTCTTTTTGCCCGAGCAGCCAGCAAGGCCAAAGCCGGCGACGGCGGCAGCAGAAAGCGAGACAAAACCGCGGCGTGAAACCATATCGAACATATTCAACCCTTTCGGACCTTGTGCCCGGGTACCCCACCGCAGGCTTTATTCTGTAATAAGATTATACTTCGGTGCGAATAATGTTTATGATAAATATCTCTCGCCTGATAATTTTCTTTTACCGAAAACACGAGACGTCCCACACTGCCGCTGCATAATAAGGGCAGAGCGACTCGCAAGGTCGCTCCGCCGCAGGTAAACCGCTTATTTGGCGTGCCCGCCGCCCGCCGTCATTTGGGCCGCATGCTCCAGCTGGTCGCTCACGGCCTCCCAGCTTTCGCGGGCCGCTTTCGTAGATCCCGGAAAGTTGATGACAAGTGTATACCCACGCTGCATGCACACGGCGCGCGAGAGCATAGCGCGGCGTGTCTTGGTCATGGAATACGCACGGATTGCCTCTGCAATACCCGGCACATCGCGGTCGCAGACGGCACGCGTCGCCTCGGGCGTCACATCGCGCATCGAAAGCCCCGTACCGCCGCAAGTGAGCACGACATTGGCGTGACACTCATCAGCAGCTTCCACAATGGCATCACCAATCTCGCTGGCGTCGTCGCGCACGACCACATGTGAGTCGACCGTCCAGCCCTGCGCCTCGATAAGCTCCTCGAGCGCAGCACCCGCCTCGTCCTGAGCAAGATCGCGCGTATCCGAGCACGTCACAATCGAAATCTTCAGCTCCATAGCATTCCTCCTACAACACGGCGCCCTCGGGCAGGTCGACGCGAACAACGTCCACGACATCTCCCGCCCTGAGCTCGCACGGTCCTTCGTCAATACACAGCAGGCAGTTCGCACGCTGCATAGTTCCAAGCAGCGCCGAATTCTGCGTCTTAGCCTCGGTCACCAACAGCTCACCGGTCTCGGGGTCGCACAAAACCGTGGCGCGATCGAAGAAGCGGCGATGCTGGCGCTTCTTCACGCTATGCGTAAGCGTCGCCCGCTGCACGGGACGCGCACCCCCGGCAAAGCCGCGCATCTTGCGAATCGCCGGACGGGCAAGCATCTCAAAGCCCACATACGCCGCCGCGGGATTGCCCGAAAGCCCCAAATACGGCTTGCCGCCGAGCAAACCAAACGTAATGGCCTTGCCCGGGCGCATCGAGATGCGATCGAACAGCACCTCGCCCTCGCGCTGGACCAGCGCCGTCACGTAGTCGTAATCGCCCGCTGAGGCGCCACCGCTCGTAATGACAAAATCGCACTCCTGCACGGCACGATGAACGCACTCGGCAATCACCTGCTCATCATCGGGCGCAATGCCGTAGAACACGGGCTCGGCGCCGGCATCGAGTGCTTCGGCCATCAACGCGGACGAGTTGGAATCGCGAATCTGACCGCGCGCCGGTACTTTACTCGGTGCGACCAGTTCCGTGCCCAGCGAGATGATGCCCACACGTGGGGCAGCGTGCACCTTCACGCTCGCGTAACCGGCGCTTGCCAGCAGGCCGGCGCCGGCCGGAGCCACAACCTCGCCGGCGCGCATCACAACATCGCCGGCATGGGCCTCCTCGGCAGCAGAGCGAACGTTCTCCCCCACCTTGGCCGGCGCCGAGAAGCTCGCGTGTGAGCCCTCGTTGCCGTCACCATCGAGCACCTCGACGATCTCGTATTTCACTACGGCGTCGGCACCCTCGGGCACCGGCGCGCCTGTCATAATGCGGACGGTCTCGCCCGGGGCGATTGCGCCCTCAAACACATGGCCCGCGGCCTCGTGTCCGATAACGTCGAGCGTCACCGGCGCCTCGCCAGACGCCTGCACCAAGCCCGCCGAGCGCACGGCATATCCGTCCATAGCGCTGTTGGCAAACGGCGAGATGTCGATATCGGCCACCGCGTCCTCGGCCAAGGGAAGGCCTGCCACACGGGAATCTCGACGAGATCGGTCGGAGCAACGTGCGACAAAACAATCGACTGCGCGTCCTCCAGCGGAATGAGTTTCTCTGCCATATGCACCTCTTAATGCCACGGCGCACAACAGGGGCGCCGATTCTTTATGCTTGTCTCAGTATAATCCCCCGATGCACGACCGCGACTCGGCCTGCACCCGCAAATACACCTGTCGGTTGCAGGCCGCGAAACAGAATGGAAACCAACCCACCGGCTCGTCGCGTTTACCACGTTTTATAATGCTTGCGTTGCAACCTAAAAGAGGAACGTATGGCTCATAACGACAAACCCGAAAGCGCAAACGAAGCGCAGGATCATCCCCAGCCGCTCGACGATGGCGGTTTTTTCTCCCTGAACGACGTCATCATGGCAGGCAGGCATCAGCTCACCCGCTCCGAGCATCTCTTGGCTGTCGACACGCGCCGCAACGTCCGCAACCTATTCGCGAGCGCCAAGTTGCTCATACTTGTCGTCATCGTCTCTCTCGCCATGGGCGTTGCCGCTTGGGCGTTTTTGGCCTCGCTGAATATCGCGACCGATTATCGTAAGCACCATGCGTGGATTTACGCGCTGCTTCCCGTTGTGGGCGTTGCCACCACATGGGTGTACAAAAACCACGGTCTCGCCGCCAAGCGTGGCAACAACCTGGTCATTGACTCCGCCCTGGGCACACGCCTCATCCATATGCGCATGGCCGTCCTCACCTTCGTCTGCTCCACGCTCACGCACCTAACGGGCGGGTCGGCCGGTCGCGAGGGAGCCGCGGTGCAGATTGGCGGCACTATCGCCAGCAACATCTCGAGCCTCGCCCACCTCGAAAAGCATGACCACCACGACCTCATGCTCGCCGGCATCTCGTCGGCCTTTGGCGCCGTATTCGGTTCGCCCCTTGCCGGAGCTTTCTTTGGCATGGAGATGTGCTTTATCGGCAAGATCGACTACACCGCGGGCATCTACTGCCTGGTCGCCTCGTTTACCGGCTACTTTACGTCGCTTGCCTTGGGAACCGAGTACGAGGCGAATGTCATCACCAGCGTTCCCAACATGACACCACGGACGGTTGTCATCGTTGTTATCAGCGCCATTATCTTCGGTTTGACGGCACGCCTCTTTGCCTGGTCGGTTCGAACCGTCAAGAGCCTGTACGGTCGCTTTATCACCAACTACCTTACTCGCGCACTCGTGGGCGCGCTCGTGGTTTTGGCCGCCTATGCCCTTCTCGACGCCTGGGACTATGCCGGCCTTGCCACCTGGCTCTCGGGCGCCGGGTTCGCCGGTACCACGACCCTTGCCGACGCAGTCATCAAGCTCGTGGTGACGGCGCTCACTCTGGGCGCCGGCTTCCAAGGCGGCGAGGTCACACCCCTGTTTGGCATCGGTGCGGCGCTCGGCGGCTGGATCGGTTGCCTCGTCGGAATCGACCCCAGCTTTCTGGCGGCTCTCGGCATGCTCGGCGTGTTCTGCGCCGGCCTCAACGTGCCCATCACCACCTGCATGATGGCCATCGACCTGTTCCACGGCACGGCAGCCGGCTTCTTCGTGATCGTGGCGTTTATCAGCTATCTCGTCGGCGGCCACCGCGGCGTATATCCCGCGCAGCGCATTGTCTCGCCTAAACGCCGTTCGCTTATTGTGGATGAGGGCGGTACGGTAGCGGATGCTATCGAGGGCCACAACGACCTGATAGAGTAGATGTAATAATCGCTGTGCAGCCACAATCGGGGGCAATTCGACCTGAGCGCGACCGCACCGTCACGCCATACGCCGGGAGTCGCCCCATGCACGCAACTGATTTTGGTCGTACGCTCATCATCGCCAACCCCGCCGCCCAGTCGGGTGCGGCGCGCGAGGTCGCTGAGCGCCTGCAGCGCTTTTTGGACATGACCGCGCGCGCATCCCAGTTTGACTTGGTGCTGACCGAACGCGCGAGGCACGCCAAGGTGCTTGCCGCACAGGTCGAGGGCTATCGCACCGTTATCGCCCTTGGCGGCGACGGCGTAATTCACGAGGTCGTCAATGGCTTGATGGCGCAAGAAGAGGCGGATCGACCAGCGCTTGCCGTCCTGCCCGTAGGCTCCGGCAATGATTTTGCCCAGACCCTCGGCATCGACGATTTCTCCGGCAAGGATTTTGGCGCGCTGCTCACCTGCGAGCTGCAGCGTCAGGACATCGGGCGCATTCGCTCGTGGAGCCCTGCGTGCGGCAGCGGCGAGGCTGCCGTTGGGGACTACGACCAGACGATCGGGGCAG
>URWQ01000075.1 GCA_900551635.1 uncultured Collinsella sp.
TCGTTTGTCCAGGCCCGCCCCCCCGGATTCGCCCGCCGCCGTAGGCGTGGAGGCGCGACGGTCGCTCACCATGTCGCAAATCGAGGTATCGGGCTCATGGCCAATGCCGGTCACCACGGGCACGGGACAAGCCGCCACCGCGCGGGCAAGCTCCTCGTCATTAAAGGTCATGAGGTCCTCAAAGGAGCCGCCGCCGCGCACCAACAAAATACAGTCGGGCGCCGGCGTAATGGAAGCGGCGCGGCGCAGGCCCTCAATGAGCTCTGTCGGCGCACCCTCGCCTTGTACCTTGGCACCCACGCAGACGAGCTCGACGAGCGGGTTGCGACGACGCAATGTGCGCTTGACGTCGTCGATTACGGCACCCGAAAGCGAGGTGACGACCGCCACGCGGGAGCAGAACACCGGGATGCGGCGCTTGCGCGCTTCGTCCATCAGACCCTCACGGCGTAGCTTTTCGGCCAGTTGCGCCACTTGTTGACGCAGCAGACCCTCCCCCGCCAGCGAAAACGAGCGAGCGACAAAGCTCATGCGGCCCGTAGCCTTATAGAGATTGAAGCTGCCCTTAAAGCTCACCTGCATACCGTCGCGCAGATCGAACGTGCGCTTGAGATAGGCACCCTTCCAAATGATGCAGTCAACGGCGGCCGAATCGTCCTTGATCTGGAAATAGCAGTGGCCGCTTCGGGCGTTAGGACCACGAAAACCCGTGACCTCGCCCAAGACGCTCAGCTGCGGAATGGCATCGAGCGCACCGGCGGCGATCTCCACCGCCTGGCTCACGCTGAGCTCCTTGCGCTCTTGCTCGTCCGAACCGTCGAACTCGGCGGAAACGGCATTACCGGTTAGGTTCCAGCCTGCCACGCAGCCTCCTTTCGTTATCGAGCACAGAGGCTCCGGCCCCGTGCGAAATTAAGTCCAACACATAGTACAGCGCCGCGAGGACACGAATCCCCGCGGCGCCTGCCTGTCCCATTTGTTATCGGTTGGAGTTTCTGTTGTAGCGAGCCATAAGGTAGAGCAACTGAATGATCGAAGTGAGCGCTGCAGCCACATAGGTAAGCGCGGCTGCCGTCAGTACCTTCTTGGCGCCGTTGACCTGCTTGGAGCTCATGCCCGACTGCTCGATGTACGCCACAGCACGTCGGCTGGCGTCAATCTCGACAGGCAACGTAACGAGTTGGAACAGCACACTAAACGAGAAGAAGATCAACGCGAGGGTCGTGAGCCCGGCAATGTTCATAAACAGGCCCAAGAGTAACACGATGGTCCAGGTGTTCTGGGTAAAGTTGACGACCGGCACGAGGGCGGTACGCACTTTCATCATGGCATAGCCGCTTTGACGCTGGGCGGCATGGCCCGCCTCGTGGCAGGCGACGGCAACGCTTGCGACCGAACCGCCCGAACGGTTGGCATCCGACAGATACAGGTTGTTGTCCTGCGGGTTGTAATGGTCGGTGAGCTCGCCAGCGACACCCTTGATACCCACGGCGCTACAACCGTTGGCATCGAGCATGCGGCGAGCGACTGTGGCACCCGTATCGCCGTCCGAGCGAACCTTGGACCAGGTTTTGTACGTCGAGTTGATATAGTTCTGTGCGGCAAGGCCAAGCACCGTGCAGACAAGAACAACCAGCAGGTACAGCGGGTCGATGCCAAAGCCGTATCCATAGTAATAAGGCATGCGAATTCCTCCGAGTCGAGTTACACGTTGGAGGCATTTTACCCACTCAACCGGCTAGGCTTCCCTACAGGAGCTCGATTTTGCCGTCCTTCACCGTCAACCCCATATTGCCGGAAAGCAGATCGTCCAGGCGCGAGCCCACAAGCTCAAAGCGCCAACCTTCGCGCAGGCGGCTCTGCTCGGGATGCTCAATGTAGTCGGCCAGGTCATCGCGCGAGGCAATGACCGAGGTCGCAACGCCTGAGCGCTCGGCAACCAGGCGGATAAGCGCATACATAAGGTCAGTCACGCTCTCCAGCTCCGGCGAAATCTGACGATGTCCGCGCACCAAGAGCGGCAGGCGATCGTGCGGACAGCTCGCACCGCGCTTGATGGCCATGAGCGCACCGTCCACGTCGCGCTCCCCCAATTGATCGGTACCGCGAATGCTACGGAACTCCTCAACGCGCACGGGATTGCGCTTAACGAGCGCTAGCAGCGTGTCGTCGGACATGACCCACTTGCGTGGGATGTTGCGCCGCTCGGCGCGGTCCTCGCGCCAGGCGGCGAGCTCGCGCGCGATACCCAGCTGATGACGGCTGCACGAATTGATGCGCTTGACCTTGCGGAACGCCTCGTGGCGATCGGCGCGATAGTGCGACTCGTCAGCCAGCGGGCGCAGCTCGTCGAGCACCCAGTCCACACGGCCCAGCTCGCGCAGGCGGCTCATCATCTCGGTATAGGCGACGATCAGGTACTTGACGTCATCGATCGCATACTCAATCTGCTTATCGGTCAGCGGGCGGCGCGACCAGTCGGTCAGTGACTCGGTCTTGGGCAGCGATACGCCGCAGAACGTCTGAACAAGCGCGCCATACGAAATCTGCTGGCGCTCGCCCAAAAAGGCGGCGGCGACCTGCGTATCGAAAATCGGTCGTGGCAGCACGTCCACGGTATGGAGCATGACCTCCATATCCTGCGAGCACGCGTGGAAGACCTTGGTCACGCTCTCGTCGGCCATAAGCTCGGCCAGCGGCGATAGGTCGTCGATTACCAGGGGATCGACCGCGACGCTCTCAGCAGGGGTGGCAATCTGAACCAAACATAGACGCGGATGGAACGTGCGCTCGCGCAAAAACTCGGTATCGACGGCAATCGCGTCGAACTCACGGGCGCGCTGGCAAAAGTCGAGTAGAGCCTGATGTGTGGAAATGTACATATCAACCCATCGAATAAGGTTAGGCCCGAAAAACACGGGTAGGATATCGGCATTGCCTTACAACTATACTCGGTTAGTCACAGAACGGGAACGTAAGTATGCGCTGCCTTATCATCCACAACCCGGCATCGGGCCCCAGCTCAGATGAAATCTTCGCATTCACGCACGCCCTTGCACAGGGCGGCGACGAGGTCGTGATGCGCTTTATCGGCGATGGCATGGAACCCAAGGACGCCGTGGCAGACGTGCGCGAGTTTGACCGCGTGGTCGTTTCGGGCGGCGACGGCACTGTCTCCAACGTGCTCGACCAGATGCGCGGATGCGGTGTCCCCACGCTCGTCTTCCCCTCCGGTACGGCCTGCCTGTTCTTCAACAACATCGGCAATGCCCCCGAGGCGGCGGCGCTCGCCAAGGCCTGCCGTGCCGGTCGCACGGTCAAAGTCGACATGGGCGAGCTCTTTTGGCTCGACGAGAACGGCAACGAGAAGCGCCACGGCTTCATCATCATCGCCGGCTCGGGCTTCGACGCCGAGATCATGATGAAGGCCGCCCCCACCAAAAACGACATCGGCGAGATCGCCTACTTCCTCTCTGCGCTCGCCACGCCCAACCCTACGGTAGCGCACTTTACGATTGAGCATGACGGCATTGTCGAGGAGCTCGACGGCATCTGCTGCATGGCCGGCAACACCTCGGTCATCCAAAACGACATCAACCTGTTCCCCGACTGCCGCATGAACGATGGCATGGTCGACATTGCGGTCATCGAACCCGTGCGCACCGTGCAGCTGCTGCCTACCGTGATCACCGCTGCGCTTGACCCCGCCGGCAAGGTACTCGGGCGCCCGCAGTTCAAGATCATCCAGACCAAGGAAGCCAAGATCACCTGCACCCCGTCGCTGGGCATGCAGTTCGATGGCGAAATTATCTCCAGCAATTCGGGCGTCTTTGGAGCCCGCGCGCTTCCACAATGCCTCGACCTCATCGTCGACGAATTCTCCCCGCTCGGAAAATAGGAGGACTCTATGAACGACAATCCCCTGCTCGGCTTTATCATCATCGTTTTGGCCATGCTCGTCGGCTATGCGATCAACGTGATCCACCGCCGGAAGAAGTAATTCCACATTGGTATGATATTCATCAAATTATCGTCTCCCCTGCTGTTTATGCATTTGCCAAACAGCAGGGGATTTTCATTTCAGGCATTCCCAGCTACTTTATTCGGCTACAGTAATTACAGGGCGTCTTTATTAAAGTAAAGCTACAAACTGAGTACAATTAACCGCTCGTCGCATATTTCATCACGCTTATCGAGTAAGTGTCTTTCATAGATGAATATTGTTTCCAGTTCGTTACGCTAATGGGGTGTCTTTATTGGCTGAAGCCCTCTGGCGACAGAGGGCTTTCGCACGCTGGGAGGGAAAATGAGGAAAACTCACCCCGTCAACGCGCTCAAGAAGCTAGGTATAGGCCTCGCCTTTGGAGCTGCAACCATCATGTCCATGCCGACGTCTGCGCTCGCCTGCACGCAGATGTACATGGGCAAGAACCTTACGGCCGACGGTAACACGTACTATGGCCGCACCGAGGACATTGGCACTCGTTACCTCAAACACTATGGCATCGAGCCCTCTTATGGCCCTGGTCATACCTACAGCTCGGACGAGTCCGGATTCTCCTACACCTCGACCAAGACTACGTATCGTTACAGCTACGTGCGTGACCATCCTGCTGAGTGGGACGGACGCTGGGATGCCTACTCCGAGGCCGGCATCAATGAGAAGGGCGTCTCCTGCTCCGCAACACTGAGCACCTCCTACAACGACGATGCCAAGACAGCGGATCCCACGACCAAGCATGCCCACAAAGCAAATCCCGAGGTCAAAAATACCGGCATCGGCGAGTACAGCTACGCGGGCGTCATCTTGGGCGAGAGCGCAACGGCCCGCGAGGGCATCGAGCTTATCGGCAGTCTGATTGACGAGCAGGGCGTCTGCTCCAACGACCAGATTGTCATCGCCGACAACACCGAGACTTGGCTGTTCGCCGCGCTTTCCGGCCACCAGTGGATCGCTATGAAGCTGACCGACGACGTCGCTTCGGTCAACCCCAACATTAGTAACCTCAATTTCCAGGTCAATCTTGACGATCCTGAGAACTGCCTCCACTCTGAGGGGATCAAGACTATGCCCGAAGAGAAGGGCTTCGCCAAGTACTTTGAAGACGGACAGTTCGATGTTGCCCAGACCTACGGTGCATCTATCAACAATACGGGCATGGGCTCTTGGGCGCGTTATATCCAGGGCCGCGACTACTTTATGGCTCCGCTGACCGAGGGCACCGACTACGAGATCGTCAAGGACAAGGACAAGAATGACGTCACGCTCGGTGCCATGGTTCATGAGATGCAGCCGCTGTTCTTCCAGCCCAGCAAGTCCGACTGGAACACGTTTGAGCTGATTCGCGCCTTCGGCAACCGCGGTGAAAAAGTCCCCGGCCTTAATGCCAATACTGACGGTGTCAGCAGCATCGGTTCCGACCGCAACGCCGAGGCCAACCTCTTCCAGATTCGAAAGGGCTATGACCCCGAGGTTGCAACCATCCAGTGGGAGATGCTCTCCTGCGCCGAGTTCTCCGTCGCTATCCCGCTATACTCCGCTCTGATGACCGAAGTCAGCCCCTACTTCAGCGACCAGACCGTTGATTATGGTCACTGCAGCGAGACGGACATCGTGAACAACGAGGAGCCCGAGAACTCCATTAACTACGTCCTGATGGACATCAACTCGCTTTGCTTCGCGAACCGCGCACAATTCGCCACCAGCGTCCGCACCTACCTCGATGCGCTCCAGAACGAGCTCATCGAGCAGAACAAGGAAGTCGACACCGCCATGCTGGCCAAGACGACCACCGAGGGCCGCACTGCCCTGGCCAACAAGGCCGGCAAGGCTGCCACCGAGAACACCTACAAGAAGTGCAAGGCCTTGCTCCAGGAGATGCGCGCCTATCTGAAGGCTGAGAACTTCGACCAGCCCTTCACCCCGAGCGACCTGAACACCGAGACCAACGGCCTCAAGGTGTCCATCACCTACGCCAAGGACGCTCTTGCCACCGATCCGGTCACCCCGGATCAGCCTGGCACTCCCGAGCAGCCTGGTACTCCTGAGCAGCCCGGTACCCCCGAGCAGCCCGCTAAGCCCGAGCAGCCCACCACCAAGCCCGAGAAGCCTGGCAAGTCGGACACCACGACCACGGTAACCACCAACAAGACGAACACCAAGGGCGGCCTGCCCACCACCGGTGATCGTTTTGATGGCCGCGTGGTGGCTGCATTCGCCATCGCTGGCGTTGCCGTCATCTCCGCGGGCGGTTACTTCCTCTACCGTCGCAATAAGGAGTAACGTCTTAGCTGAGCGGGCAAGGCAGCAATGGCAGCCTCGCCCGCTCAGCCCGCTCTTTTGACCGACGGGAAACCCGCCTGAAATCTTTTCAAAAAAGATTTCCCCGCACACACTTCGCTGTGCTATAGTGCAGCGCAACAGCAACTAGGTGCGACCGCGCCACGGCATCACGAAAGGAGCCACCAACATGAAGAACACGATGAAGTCTCTCAACAACTGGTGGTGGCGTGATGCGAATACGATCGGTCGACAGTGAGTCCCTCACGCCTGTTTTTGCGCTCTAGGTGATTGGAAGGCCTCCGGTTTCGACCGGGGGCCTTTTTCTATCTCGAGCCCGATCGCATTCGCATCACGCGCCTCCGCTTTTCTCTTGCACTCCCATTCCGAAAGGATTTTCACCATGTCTCAGAACACCACCGCCGCCCAGCCCCGCACCGTCCAGACCGCCGACCGCGGCAAACTCGATGTCCGCGCCCTCGTCCTGCTCGCCATCCTGGTCTTCACCAACCCCGCCACCTTCACCGTGACCAACTGGACCGCGACCCTGCTCAAGGCGCACGGGTTCTCGCTTGAAGACAGCCTCATGGCCACGACGATCATTTCCGTCGGCGTACCCGCCGGGCTGTTCTTCTTATCCTTCGTCACCGACCTTGGCGGGCGCAAGATCCCGATCATGTGTATGTTGATCATCCTCGCCGTACTTGGCCCCATCTTCGGCAATATGACCGGTTACTGGCCCGTCGTCCTCACCGGCGTCGTCCTCACCGCGGTCGTCATGGCTATGGGCTTCACGGTCTTCTCGTACACCGCCGAATCCTTCCCCACCCGTATGCGCAACACCGCCACCGGCTTC
>URWQ01000076.1 GCA_900551635.1 uncultured Collinsella sp.
GCGTGCCTGCGGCGGTCAGCCTGAAGACGCCCTTGGTGAAGTACCGCAAGGGCGAGGAGGAGTGCCCGCTCTCGCTTTCCGTGCCGATGGTTTCCGCCATTATGGCCGCCGTGTCCGACGACAAGATGGCCGTGGCCCTGGCCACCGAGGGCGGCCTGTCGTTCATCTACGGCAACCAATCCATCGAAGACGAGGCTGCTATGGTGGCCCGCGTGAAGGACTACAAGGCCGGCTTCGTCACCTCCGACGCAAACCTTTCCCCCGACATGACGCTCGAGCAGGTAGTGACTCTGAAGGAGCAGTACGGCCACTCCACGATGCCTGTCACCGACGACGGAAGCGCCCACGGCAAGCTGCTCGGCATCGTGACCGAGCGCGACTACCGCCTCTCTCGCATGTCCATGGACGAGAAGGTGGCCGACTTCATGACGCCGCGCGAGAAGCTCGTGGTGGCTCCGGATGGCACCTCTCTGAAGGCCGCCAACGACATCATCTGGGATCACAAGTTGAACTCGCTGCCCATCGTGGATGCCGACGACCATCTGGTGGCGCTCGTATTCCGCAAGGACTACGACTCCCACAAGTCCAATCCCGACGAGCTTTTGGACGCCCACAAGCGCTACATGGTGGGCGCGGGCATCAACTCCCGCGACTACGCCGAGCGCGTGCCGGCGCTTGTCGAGGCCGGCGCCGACGTGCTGTGCTCGCCCGTCAAGGGCAAGGTCATCAAGATGGCCGACGTGCCCGATCCCGTCTTTGGTGGCGAGGTTCTGGGCAAGGGCTGCGCCGTGTGGCCCGAGGACGACCTGGTCTACGCTCCCTGCGACGGCAAGGTGACCGTCACCATGGGTCACGCCGTGGGTCTGCAGTCCGATAGCGGCATCGAGGTTCTGGTGCACGTTGGCGTCGATACCGTCAACATGAACGGCGACGGCTTCGAGGGCTTCGTCAAGGCCGACGACGTCGTGAAGGCCGGCCAGCCCATACTCAAGATCGACCGCGCCAAGATCGCTGCCGCCGGTTACAAGGACTGCGTCGTTGTGGCCGTGTCCAACACTGCCGAGTTTGCCGATGTCGAGCTCGCCGTCGAAGCCGAGTCTGCCGTCGCCGCCGGTGACGCCATCGTTAAGGTCGTCCGCAAGTAGTCTGCGGCATCCAGAAGATGCACAAGGGTGGTCGGGTTATCCGGCCACCCTTTTTTAATAGGCTGAGCAGGCGCATTTTATTGCAGGGGGCTTGCTTTATGGGCCATTCACTCGTCAAATTGAGCCGCCCGCGCTTTTGCGACGTAGGGGTTTGGACGGAGCCGCTAATATGGACTTACTGTCACGACGTGCGCTGCGCGGGGAACGCAGCGCCGCTTGTTTGGAGGAATGTCATGAAAAAGAAGCTGCTGCTTGCGCCCCTGATGGCTGCCCTGGTCGCGTGCGTGGTTTTGCTTTCCGGCTGCGGAGGGCCTTCGGTGGAGGAGCTCATCACCAACGACCTTACGAGCCAATTTGACGAGATCAAGAACGGCGGCGATGACTTCCTCTCCGGCCTGGAAGAGGCTTCGGGCGACGAGTTTGAGCAACTGGGCATCGATCCCAAGGAGTATGCCAAGAGCTATCTCGAGGGCTTTGATTACAAGATCGGTGATGTGACGGTCGATGAGGACAAGGGTACCGCGACCGCCGAGGTCACCATCACCTGCAAGTCCATGAACAAGATCGTCGAAGATTTCGCCACCCAGTATCAGGAGAAGATCGCCGCGCTCGATACGATGCCTTCCGAGGACGACCTGTACAAGATGGCCGGCCAGGTGATGGTCGACGTGACCAAGGCCGCTAAGACCAAGGACACCAAGGTCACCTTTAAGTATTCCGCCAACGAGGATAACGAGTGGTCTGCTGACGATTCCGCAACCACCGAGATGATGAATGCGATGATGAGCTAGGAGGGGGGTTACGCGGTTCTACGAACCGCGTAACTGCTCGACGCTGCAAACGCCCCTAAGCGGCAATCTGACGTTCAATTTCAAGGGCGCGACCAGAAGGTCAGCGCCCTTTCATTTCACGTCACCTTGCTCGCTTAGGGGCGTTTTCGCTGTCCGTCTTCTACCTGCTACTCATTGGGGACAGACTTAAATGAGTAGTCGTTGGGGACATTCTTTGGGCGCGGTTGGCGCATCGACTGCTTGGGAAAGTGTGACCCGGTTTTTGGCCGAATAGCGGGACGCATTTTCCGGATGGGGTGGGTTGCGGAAAGTGTGACCCGGAATATTGCTCTGAAACGGGATGCGGTTTCCCTGACGCACCTCAAACGGAAAGCGCATCCCATTCCGGAGCTCCAAAACGGGATGCGCTTTCCGCGCGGAAGAATTGTCGCAGCTGCGTTAAGCGGCGGCCCCGTTACTCGCCCAGAATCAGCGCCGCGAGCTCTGCCTGGGTGTCCACCACGTAGTCGGCGCCGGCGGCTTCCAGCTCTGCGCGGCCGCGGAAGCCCCAGCTGACGCCCGCGCTCTTAAGGCCGGCGTTGTGACCGGTCAAGATATCGACATTGGAATCGCCCACATAGAGCGTGGTCGCCGGATTGGCGCCCAGCTCCTCCATCACATGCAGCGTGACGGGTGCTTCTGGCTTGGGCGGAAACGCATCAACACGGCCCTGCACCAGCGCAAAGCGCTCGGAACCAAAGTACTTCTCGATAAGCGGGGCCGCCGAGACATGGTCCTTGTTGGTGAGCACGGCAAGCTGCACCCCCGCGGCGCGCAGGCGGTCGAGCATCTCAATCGTGCCGGCATAGGGAGCGGTGTGGTCTTCCTTGTGCTCGCCGTAATGAGCCCTAAACTCGGCAAGCGTCTGCTCAAACATACGGCCGTCGCCCGCATATTCGGCCGGCATAAAACGCTCAACCAGCTTGAGCATGCCGTTTCCCACTTTGTAGCGGTAGGCGTCTACGTCAAACGTGGGCCAGCCATGCATCTCGCAGGTATGGTTGCCGGCTGCTGCCAAGTCCTCGAGCGTGTTGAGGATGGTGCCGTCCAGGTCAAAGATCACATGGGAAAAAGCTGCTGCCATGGGTGCTCCTGCCGCTTGAGTTGTAAAACGCACCCCATGATACTGGGCATGCGTGCCGGGCATGTTTGGAATCTGAATATCTTTAATAGCCCTGAGCCTTTGTCGTTAGCAAATTCTCGGCAGCTGCTCTCCTACGAGCATGTCGAGGATGCGGGTCGAGCCCCAGCCGGTACGTACGCGCACGGCGGGTCGAGCGTCCGATCCAAGTGGCAGCACGCGGCCGATAATCGCGGCGTTCTCGCCGTAGCGGGCGGCGTGCATGGCGGCCAGCGCCGCATCGGCTTGTTCGGCCGGCACGACGGCAACCATCTTGCCCTCGTTTGCCACCTGCAGCACATCGTAGCCGAGCATCTCGCAGGCGGCCTGCACGTCGGGACGCACGGGCACGGCATCCTCGTCGACCTCCATGGCAACGCCGCTGGCCTGTGCAAACTCGTTGAGTGTGGACGCCAGGCCACCGCGCGTGGGGTCGCGGAAGCAACGTGTGTCGGGTGCTGCGGAAAGCACATCGGCAATCAGGTGGTTGAGCGGCGCGGCGTCGCTTTCGATGGTGCTCGAAAACGCCAGACCCTCGCGCTGACTCATGATGGCGATGCCGTGGTCACCCAGTGTGCCCGACACCAGGATGACGTCGCCGGGCCGGCAGTTTGCGCCGCTGAGCGCCACGCCCGCGGGTACCTCGCCCACGCCGGCGGTATTGATATAGACGCCGTCGGCCCCGCCGCGCTCGACCACCTTAGTGTCGCCCGTGATTATGGACACGCCCGCTTCGTGCGCCGTTTCGGCCATCGTCTGCACAATCTGGTGGAGCTTATCCATGGGATAGCCCTCTTCGAGGATAAAGCCGCACGATAGGTAGCGCACGTTGGCGCCCGAGGTCGCGACGTCGTTGACGGTTCCGCACACGGCGAGGCGGCCGATGTTGCCACCGGGGAAGAACTGCGGCGAGACTACAAAGCTGTCGGTCGACATGGCGATGCGCCCGCTCGCGGGCAGCGCGGCGACGCCGGCGTCGTTGCCTTCGAGCAGCTCGGGCGACCCAAAGGCATCCAAAAAGACCTCATCGATGATGCGCTTCATCATCTGTCCGCCGGAGCCGTGGCCCAGCAGGACGGTGCTATCGGTAACGCTATGGGACATATCGAAAACTCCAATCGTGGGTGGAATTATATGGGTGAGGCGCAGCGTCGACTGGTCCGCCGTTCGTTAGAACGGCGGAACCAATTAGCCTCGGTAGCGGAAATATGCTGCGCAGCTGCCCTCGGAGCTCACCATGCAGGGGCCGACGGGATGCTCGGGCGTACAAGCGTGGCCGAACAGGGGGCAGTCGCTCGGCGTAATGGCCCCGCGCAGCACGTCGCCGCAGCGGCACCCGCGTGGCTCGACCGTCGGCTCGATGGACACGTCAAAGCGCATGCTGGCATCAAAGTGCGAAAACTCGGGACGAATGGCGAGTCCCGAAGCCGCAATCGATCCCAGCCCGCGCCACGTGGTATCGCACGGCTCAAATACCTGCTCGACCAGCCGGCGCGCCACAGGATTGCCGTCGGCATTGACGCCGCGACGGTAGGCGTTGTCGATCGCGGGTTGCCCCTCAACAACCATCTGGACCAGCATGCAGATACCCTGCAAGATGTCGACCGGCTCAAATCCCGTTACCACGCCTGGAGTCTTAAACTCGTCGACCAAAAAGCCAAAGGGGGCCAAGCCCGTGATGGTGGCGACGTGGCCCGGCAGGATAAAGCCGTCGATGGCGGTCTCGGGGTCGTTGGCGATGGCGCGCAACGCCGGCGGCGTGGTCTTGTGGGCGCAATAGACCGAGAAGTTCAAAAGCCCGCGCGCCTCGGCCTCCAAGATGGCGGCGGCGATGGTGGGCGTCGTAGTCTCAAAGCCCACGCCCATAAAAATGACCGGGCGATCAGGGTTTTGCTCGGCAATGTCGAGCGCGTCGAGCGGGGAGTAGACGATGCGAATGTCACGCCCTGCCGCTTTTTGCGCAGCGAGCGAGGTGGATGATCCGGGCACGCGCATCATGTCGCCAAAGGTGGTGATGATGGCGCCGTCTATGTTGGCGAGCGCGATTGCGTGGTCGATGTCGCGGTTGGCGGTGACGCAGACGGGGCAGCCCGGGCCGCTCAGCAGCTTGAGCCCTGCCGGCATAATGGAGCGAAAGCCATAGCGCCCGATGCTCACGGTATGCGTGCCGCAGACTTCCATAAGGTTGATGGTGCGGTCGCCGACAAGCTCATGAATGCGCTCGATGAGCTCGCGAGCCAGCTTGGGATCGCGGAATGCCGAGAAATCGATACCGGAGCGAGCCGGCTGCTCGGGCGCCACTAGTAAGCCTCCGCCGGGTTGGTGGCCAGCTGGTCTTCTTCGACCAGCTCGGACATGGCATTAACAAGCTCGAGCGTTTCCTGTGCTTCCTGCTCGTCGACAATCTGGATGCCAAAGCCGGCGTGTACGAGAATATAGTCGCCAACCTGCGCCGTCGGCACGAGCCGCAGCGACACGGGGCGCTCGATGCCCATCATGTCGACGGTGGCCTTGAGGTCGTCGTCGCGTTTGACTACTTTGCCGGGAACGGCAAGGCACATATTGTTCCCCTTTTATACGCTTTGCGCTGGATGGGCGCTTAATAATCCATCAGTTGATGGTAGCGCTCGCGGGCGCTGCGGGCAAACGCGCTACACCTGTGAGACGGCGGCTTGCGGGCTGGCCGAACAGCCTACTGCGATGCAATCTGCGCAAGACGAGCGCTTGCGACTGCCGCCTGACCGTAGGCGATGCAGCCGTCGTTAACGGGCACGGTTTGGGGAATCAAGACAGTGAGACCCATGCTTTTGAGCTCGCGGGTGAGGAGCTGGAGCAAAAGTCGGTTCATGAACACGCCGCCCGAGAGCGCGACGGTATCGATGCCTTCGCGCGCGCAGATTTCGCGTGCGATTCGTGCCGAAGAGCGCGCGATGGCGATATGGAAGTCGAGCGCGAGCCTGTAGGCGGGCGCTCCGGCTTCAATTCCTCCCAAAAGTGCCTCAAAGAGTGCTTTCTGGTCCAGAACATAGGGGCCGTCCAGCCACGATGGGCCAGATGCGAAATGGCCGGCGTTGTCGTCGGGAAAATGGGCGATTTCGTTGTCGAGCGCGCGCCAGGCGGCGGCCTCAAGCTCGATGGCGGGTTCGCCCTCGTAGGTTGCCTTGTCGCAGATGCCCAGAATTGCTGCCGCGGCATCAAAGAGACGCCCCATGCTGCTGGTACGCGGGCTGTTGATGCCGCGCTCGATCAATTCGATCATCTCCGCGGTCAGCAGCCAGCCTTCGCCCATCTTGGCCCCCAGGGAGATAATGCCCTTGGGTTTTTCCATCAGTTCACGGAAAGAGCCGGGCGCATAGAAGCCGCTTTTGCGCATGGCATCGTTCATAGCGCAGCCGATGGAATCCATCCAGTCCAGCAGCTTATCCGTCGCCATTGCCTTGACCTTGCTGCCGCCGTACAGCTCCACGTCCAGCGTCATGTTGGCAACACAGTATTCCACAAAGCCCATCAGGCCGGGCAGGTTCACTTCGCAGTCCTGGCTTTCCAGGAATTTTTCCAGATCGTTGTTGCCCAGGGGCGAATACTTGACGTAAATTTCGCCCACAACGCCAACCTTGACTTTCGGCACGCGGGTAACAGGCACCGAAGCGTAAGAAGCGCAGATGACGGCGAACTGGCGTTTCATATCATGCACATTGTAGTTGATGCTCTTGTGCATCCAGCTCTGGATGGTGGCGATCCACTTTTCGGTCAGGGCATCAGCGGAGCCGGGCTTGTTCTCATAGGGCTTGGTCTGGCTGCGCAGGGCCACCAACAGGTCGCCGTAATAGATGCAGGCAATGACCTTGCGGATCAGCGGCAGGGTCAGCGGCAGGCCGCTGCCTTTTTCCAGGCCGGAAAAGTT
>URWQ01000077.1 GCA_900551635.1 uncultured Collinsella sp.
TTCGGCGACAGCTCCCCACGAAGGGAAGCCAAAGGCTTTGCGGAAAATTGTTGTGGCATCTGCTGCAAGGCCCCGGAACGGTCAAGACCATCCTCTACAGAACATTTTATTCTGCGCGGCTAACCTTCTAAAATACCAGTAGGGCGGGATGCTCTCACCCCGCCGCGGAGAAACCTTGCTGGTTATGCCAAACGCCGCAAACCATTTGCAGGGGCCGATGCTCGCAACGGCCAGCATAACGGGCTTTGCCGGAATATCTCATTTTACCCTAAGGATTATTCTCCGTAAAACCTGAAATTCCCGTTGCCCTTACTCTTTTTTCATCTCTTTATACTCAAAAAACTCAAACCCGCTCTTTTTATACACATGCACAGCGCGGTCGTTTTCTTCTTCCACTTCCAGCCGCAGCAGAGCATCCGGGTATTTCTTCGTTATGTAATCAATAAACTGGCTACCAATGCCAAGGCCGCGGTATTCCGCCTTGATATAAATATCCTCCAGCCAGATGCACTGCCTGCCGTACTCGGTCGAAAAGCTCTTGGCCGCCATGCCATAGCCCTGCACAGCGCCGTCCTGCTCAAACATATAACCCTCTACATACGGGTTGTCACTCACGCAGCCCTCAATGTCCCGCGCAAAGATTTCATCCGAGCCATTGCTCAGCACGGCGGGTGAATTGTAGAACACCCGCATCATCTCCATCACGCTGTCTTTGTCCGCCGGGGTCATGGCCCGGATCGTTGTATTCATATTTGTATTCCTACTTTCCAGTTCTTTGTACAAAATATCCCGCACCTTATCCCCATAGCAGATCACATGGTTCGCCGCAATGGTGTAGCCGCGGTGCAGGCCGGTGTACAGGCTGGCGGCATTATCCGGGTGCACGGTTGCCAAAAGGTGGCGGTAACGGCTGCCGCGCAGGGTATCTTCCGCCATCAGCAGCAGCTTACCCTCCAGCCCATTGCCCTGATAGGGCGGGGCCACGCAGCAGCTGTCCATCTGGGCGGTGGTGTTCAGCTCTTCCTCGCTCATGCCCAACTGCCAGCCCAGAGCATCGGGGGCAGTACCGGCCAGCTTGACGGTAAAATACGCTGCCAGTGCGCCGGTCGTTTTTTCCTCCGCCACCAGGCAAAAGCCCTTGGGGCCGCTGATATGCTCCGCCATATACACCGCATCATCCGGCACAAACCATTCCGGGTGCTGCAAATTGGCCATGGCATCCGTCATCACCTGCATAATGGCCTCTACATCCGCCGGGCGGGCAGGGCGCAGTTCAAATTTCATCTTGGTTCACCCTTGTGTTTTGGCGTTCTGGGCCGCAATGCAGCGCTGCATCCAGCCGCCTTTTGCGTAATAGATCGCAAACAGCACGGTTGCGGTAATCCAGGTCAGTGGGTAGCTGAATTCCACCACCGAAAGTTCATGCTTGAACGGCAGCGCCACCGCCAGCCACACAATACGCATGATGCACACCGCAAACACTGTGATGATGGTGGGCACCCGCACATCACCGCAGCCGCGCAGCGCGCCGGAAAAGATTTCAATGCAGATATAGGTCATATACACCGGCACCAGGTAGTGCATCATCTGCACTCCCTGCGCCACCACGGCATCGTCGGGCGCCTGCTCGCGCCACGGATAGTCCTTGCGCTCGGGAAAACGGCACACGTGCGCCAGCCCCACGTAGGCGGCAAGGCTGCGCGCGGCGCGATCGGCCGCATCCTCGCCACTCACAATGTAGACCGTCGGGCGCGGACGGCGCGCAAACTGGGCGGCCGCCATAAGCGTGCGGCCCGACTGCGACACGGCCAGCGTCACGTCCTCGCCGGCATCGAGTCCGGCCTCGACGGTCTGCAGCGCCTCGGCAGTGTAGAGCTGCGCGGCTATACGGTGAATGAGCATGCTGTTCCTCCGGCATCGCAACGCCAAAAGCCCGCCGGGGCAAGCTCGGCGGGTCGTACGTCAAATACATTGTCTGTCATGGTAGCGCATGGAGAGGACTCCGGCTCAAGGGCAAACCCAGCCCCGCAAAAAACGCCAGACGAAAATGCGTTCCGCCCTACCCCGCTACGCGCACGCTGGGGCACAAATCTGCCAGCGGACACTCGTCACACTTGGGTTTGCGGGCATCGCAGATCTCGCGACCGAAGGTGATCCACTGATGGTTGACCGACTCCCAATACTCGTGCGTCAAAATCTTGAGCAAATCCTGCTCGGTCTTGAGCGGCTCCTTGGCATGCGTCTTGGGACTCAGCATCAGGCGGTGCGCAATGCGGTTGACGTGCGTGTCCACCGCAATGCCCTCCACGATGCCATACCCCACGTTGAGCACGATGTTCGCCGTCTTGCGTCCCACGCCCGGCAGCTTCACGAGTTCCTTCATGTCGGCCGGCACCTCGCCGCCATAGTCGGCGACGATCATCTGCGCGGCCTCGACGGCATGCTTGGCTTTGCTCTTGTAGAAGCCGAGTGACTTGATGGTGCCCGCCACGTCAGCCACGCTCGCCCCGGCCATGGCCTCGGGCGTGGGCCACTGGGCAAACAGCTTCGGCGTCACCTTGTTGACCTGCGCGTCGGTCGTTTGCGCCGAGAGCAGCACCGCAATCAGCAGGCGGAAGGGATTCTCGTGGTCCAAAAAGCACTCGACCGGGCCATAGCGACGGTTGAGGCGCTCACACACCTCAACGGCGCGCTCTCGTTTGGCGGCATTGGTCTCGCGTGGCATAACGACTCCTCGGCTCAACGGCACAATAAACTTATGGACACAATTGTCCCACGTCCGAGACGCTTACGCCTCCAAGAATGCGCCGGTCTGACGGCTCCACAGGCTCGCATACTCGCCCCCCGCCTCGACGAGCTGCGCATGCGTGCCGTCCTCGACGATCTCGCCATCGGCCAGCACCACAATGCGGTCGAGCGCCGCCACGGTGGACAGGCGGTGCGCCACCACAATGGAGGTGCGTCCACGCATCAGGTTTTCGAGCGCCTCCTGCACCAGCGCCTCGGACTCGCTGTCGAGGGCAGAGGTCGCCTCGTCGAGCACTAGAATCGGCGCGTCGGTTAGGATGGCACGGGCGATGGCCACGCGCTGACGCTGGCCGCCCGAGAGCTTGACGCCGCGCTCGCCCACCATGGTGTCAAAGCCACGAGGCAAGCGGTCGATAAACTCCAGGGCGTTGGCCAGGCGCGCGGCCTCGCGAATCTGCTCATCAGTGGCGTCGGGACGACCGTAGGCAATGTTTTCGCGAATGGAGCGGTGGAACAGCAGCGCCTCCTGCGGCACGTAGGCAACCTGGCGGCGCAGGCTCTGCTGCGTGCAGCGCGAGACGTCCTGGCCGTCCACGAGCACACGGCCGCCCTGCACATCGTCCAAGCGCAACAGCAGCTTGGTGAGCGTCGTCTTGCCCGAGCCCGATTTGCCCACCAGGCCCACGCGCTGGCCCGCCGCCACATGAAGTGTCAGGTCATCGAACACGCTCTCGCCCGCCGCAGCGTCACGGTACGCAAAGCTCAGGTGCTCAAAATCAATCGCGCCCTCGGTCACTTTGAGCTCAGGGGCGTCCGGGTCGTCTGCCACCAGACGCGGCTCGTCCAGTACGCGCGTCATCTCGGCCGCATCGCCCAAAGCGCGGTTGATGCGCTGCATCATGGAGCTTACGTAGTTCAGGCGCATGGTGAGGTTATAGGTGTAGGTAAAGATCATGACGAGCGAGCCGGCCGAGATGCCAAACCACGCGTTGCCGCCCGCCACGAACACACTCACCACGGCCATGGTGATGACGATAAGGCCCGAGGTCGTAAAGTTGCGCTGCATCATGGCGTGCATCGAGACCGTCTCGGCGTCGCGCGCGGCACGATCGGCGGCGTCGAACAGATCGCGTTCAAAGTCCTCGCGCCCACAGGTCTTGACGGCCAAGATGTTCGTGACCGCGTCGGAGAGCACGCCCGAGAGCTTGTTCTGCGCAGCGGACGTCGCGGCCGAAAGCGGCATGATGCGCTTGTACATAAGCCAGACAAACGCAATGTAGACGACCATGATGCACACCAGGATCACGGTAAACGTCGGTACCACCGGGGCGAGTGCGGCCACGGTGCAGACGACCGAGGTGATGGTGGGGATGAGCGAATACACCGTCACGTCCACCAGCCCCGTATAGCCGCTCATAAAACGGCTCGTCTGGCTCACGAGTGATCCGCCAAAGCGGCTGGTGTGAAATGTCATGGATTGGTTGGAGAGTGTGTCGAAGCATAGACGCGCCAGGTGATAGTTGCCTGCGATCTCGAGCTTGTAGACGGTGTAGTCCTGTAGCTTGGAGAGGATCTGACCCACCAGATTAACGAGTACGAGCGCCAGGATATAGGGGCCGAAGACCTCAAACACCTGGTCACCCGCCACGGGACCGGCTTGAACGCGGTCGACAATGAGGGCCATCACATAGGTATTGGCAAACGTCAGCAAAAAGATGTAGCCCGCCGACGAGAACACCGAGAGAAAGACAATCAGCGGCTGCGTGCGCGTGACACCCCAAAACCGCTGCAGCGTGCGGCGCACGGTGGAGCGGCTGAGCGGGCTGGTGCTTCTCTGAGACATGGGCTTCCTTTCGCGTCTGATAGGGCGAAACGCCATTGTTGCACATTGGAGCACACTCCAGGCAAGCACGATGCGAAAAGCGCCCGCGCCGTGCTTGTGCAGGCGCCCCGCCGTCAGATGCAGCTAGTCCTCGTCTTTTTGGCCTGCGAGCAGCTCCGCGGATGTGAGCCCCAAAATCTCGTCGGCCTCCTCGGCATCTTCCAGGGCGTCGATGTCCTTGAGCTTGCGCTCCATGACGTTGGTGCGCGTGGTGATGATGCCCTCGACCGTTTTGCCCGCGGTCTCGATCTGCTGCTGGGCGCGGCGCAGCGCCTTTTGATAGCGCGGCAGCTCGGCCTTGACAGCGGAGAGCACGCGCAGTACATCGTCGGTGCGTTTTTGCAACTTAAACGTCTGATAGCTCATCTGCAGACTGTTGAGGATGGCCGCCATGGTGCTGGGACCGGCAACGTTGACGTGATAGTCGCGGCCCAGGGTCTCGATAAGCCCGGGGCGGCTGACGACCTCGGCGTACAGTCCCTCAAACGGAACGAACATAATGCCAAAGTTGGTCGTTGCCGGCACACTCAGGTACTTTTCGCAGATGTCCTTTGCCTCGCGCTTCACCATCATATCGAGCGTCTTGCGCGCAGCCGCCACGGTCTCCGCATCGCCCGACTCCTGCGCGTCGAGCAAGTGCTCGTACGCGTCGCCCGGAAACTTAGAGTCAATCGGCAGCAGCACGGGGTCGCCCTCGTCCACCGGCAGCTTGACGGCAAACTCAACACGCTCCGAGGCTCCGGGCCTGGTGGCAACGTTTTCCAGATACTGGTCGGGTGTGAGGATGTCCGTCAGGATCGCACCCAGCTGCACCTCGCCCAAAATACCGCGCGCCTTCACATTGCCCAGCACGCGCTTAAGATCGCCCACGCCGGTGGCGATGGATTGCATGTCGCCCAGGCCCTTGTACACGGCCTCGAGCTGGTCGCTCACCTGCCTAAACGATGCCGACAGGCGATCGTTGAGCGTGCGGGAGAGCTTCTCGTCCACCGTCGCACGCATTTGATCGAGCTGCACGTTGTTGTCTTTGCGGATGGCGCCCAGCTGAGCATCGACCGTCTCGCGCACCTTGTCCAGGCGATGCTCGATGCCCTCGCGATTGGTGCCGAGCTGTTGGGCCGTCTCGCGGCGCAGGTCATCCATCCGGTCACCAGCTTGCGAAAACTCACGTGCGATGGTCAGGTAACGTTGCTGCTCCACGGCCGCATCTGTCGTCTGCTGCTGCGCGATGGCATTGGCCGTGCGGCGAGTTTCGGCCAGCGCGACGTTCAGGGCATCGAGCGCGTTGTTAGCCTGCTCGAGTGCTGCCAGCGTTTCCGCGCTACTGTCGCCACGCTCCCGCAACTCGGCACGCAGGCTCTTGAGTTGGAGGGCGCAAGCCACAGCAACCCCCACCGCCACCAAGGCGATCACAACAAGCACGATATCAATAGCAGACATAGACTCCGCCCAACAGACTCAATCGGTCATCAATCAAAACCGCGATCAATCTTACCCCGCCACACACACGGATCACTCACTGCCTTGCAGACAAATTTCTCCTAGAACCGCGGACGCTAAAACGCTAACTCTCCCAGCCGGCGCGGATTGTTGTTATGACATCGCCTAGGCGCTGGCCGAGGGCCGACAGATGTTGGAGCACTTCGCCGGGCGAAGCACCGTTGAGGATGCAGGTGAGCGCATACGACGCCAGAAAGATGGCCGCAAGCCCTAACGGGATGAGCACGATCATCGCCAATGTGCGCAAGCGCTGGCCCACACGGCGACGACGCGCACGACGCTTGTCGAACGCGAGCTCCTGCGCATATGAATCTTGCTGTACGGAATAGGCCTCTGGTGCCGATTCGCACCCGGGCACAGCTGCAGGTACAGCAGCGGGCACGACATTTTGCGCAAAGGGCTGGGCTGCCGCCCCTTGCATTTGCATCTCCATGAGTCGTTGCTGCTGACGCAGCATGCGCTCAGCTTGTTGCTGCGGAGTCTCAAGAAACAGGTCCATGTTGGCCTCCAAAGTCGGAGCATTCGACGCTTACGACCAGCATCCCGCACCGCCATGACCGCGACAACGCAATCGCCGGCAATAGCCACAAAGTTTCTTTTGCTCAAAAGCTGTCGAAAAGCTCAACAACTCCCCTACCAGCACTTTCTCTGAGCTTTTTTCGTCAGCAATCTTTTGGCCTTCCACCCTTACGCCAACTGACCAAAATCTAACCAAAAGCTTGACGAAAACTGTGGAGACCGGGACCCCACACAAAAAGTGCCGCCCCAAAGGGGCGGCACACAAACTTATTATCAGCTTTTCTGTAACGAGCATGCGACGACT
>URWQ01000078.1 GCA_900551635.1 uncultured Collinsella sp.
TCCTAGTCTGTGCGCTCATGCGGGCGTGGCGGAATTGGCAGACGCGCCAGATTTAGGTTCTGGTGGGATTCCCGTGAAGGTTCGAGTCCTTTCGCCCGCACCAACGCATCTGCGTCGGCCCTGGCCGTCGCGACACTTTGTTGCATAAAGGTACCAGCACCTCAGATAAGCTGGGCAGTATGAGGAGGAACGTGTTGAACATCACCGCTTCTGACGTCAAGGACGCCAAGCTCACCGCTACGGTCACCATCCCGGCCGCCGACGTCGACGCCGCGATCAAGAAGGCCTACAAGGACACCGCTAAGAAGTACCGCTTCCCGGGCTTCCGTGCCGGTAAGGCTCCCCGTCCGGTCATCGACTCCGCTCTTGGCGCCGAGGCTACCCTCGCTCAGGCCACCAACGACCTGATCGCCGCCAACGAGCCCGCCGTCCTCAACGAGCTGGACATCGTCCCCACCAAGAGCGGTGACTACAAGGAGCTCGACCTCGCCAAGGACCACGAGGACTACACCTACACCGTCGAGTTCTCCCTGCGTCCCGCCGCTGAGCTCTCCTCCTTCGACGCCGTCGAGATCGAGATGCCTCCTGCGGAGGTCACCGAGTCCGAGATCAACAACCAGGTTGAGATGCTCCTCAACTACCGTGCCACCTTCGAGGACGTCGAGGGTCGTGCCGTCGAGGCCGAGGACTACGTTACCGTCGACCTCAAGGCCGTCGAGAACGCCGACAACTTTGCCGCCGAGGGCCGCATGCTCATCGCCGGTAGCGACAGCAACCCCAAGGAGTTCAACGAGGCCCTGATCGGCGCTAACGTTGACGACGTTAAGACCGTCACCTGGACCGACGAGGTCGAGGAGGGCGAGGAGGCCGAGACCCACACCGTCGAGGTCACCGTCAAGGGCATCAAGGTCCGCAACACCCCCGAGCTCACCGACGAGCTCGTCAAGTCCGACTTTGGCTTCGACAGCATCGACGCTATGCGCGACGCCATCAAGCTCGAGATCGAGCAGGACAAGGCTTCCCGCCTCCCGGCCGAGAAGGAGAACCGTTGCGTCTCCGCTCTCGCCGAGCGTCTGCAGCTCGACGAGATGGACGCCGACTACGAGCAGTCCGTCTTTGAGGAGCTTGGCCAGAACTTCCTGTCCAACCTCGCTGCCCGCGGCATGACCCTGGACACCTGGCTGCCCGCTTCCGGCCTGTCCATGGAGCAGTTCATCGGCGACCTGCACAAGCAGGCCAACGACGTTGCCCGCGAGTCCCTGGCGCTCGACGCCCTCGCCCGTGAGCTCAAGATTGAGGTCACCGAGGACGACGTCAACGCCGAGTTCGAGAAGGCTGGCGTCAAGGACGTCGAGGCTTCCAAGGCCGAGTTCATCGCCGATGGCCGCATGCCTGCCGTCCGCGAGTCCATCCGTCGCTCCAAGGCCGTCGACCACCTGGTCGAGAACGCCAAGGTGACCGAGGTCGACGAGACCGCCAAGGACGCCGAGTAATTCTCGCCACCTTGCCCGCGAGCGCATGCGTGCGCCCGTGATGGGGTAAAGTTATACACCGGTTATCCGGTTGCTTCGTACGGTGCCAGCCAATGCATAGCATGCGGGCACCGTACGTTTATCTAGAACCAATTTGGTCCGCAAGAGAGAAATGGAGATGCGTATGATCGCCAAGTTCGATTCCGCCCTCGTGCCATACGTTATCGAGCAGACGCCGCGCGGCGAGCGCAGCTACGATATCTATTCGCGCCTGCTCAACGACCGCATCATCTTCTTAGGCGAGGAGATCAACTCCGTCAGCGCCAACCTGGTCGTTGCCCAGCTGCTGCATCTTGAGAGCCAGGATGCCGAGAAGGATATATCGCTCTACATCAATTCGCCCGGTGGCGAGGTCTACTCCGGCCTGGCGATTCTTGACACCATGAACTTCATTAAGCCGCAGGTCTCCACCATCTGCGTCGGTATGGCCGCGTCCATGGCCGCCGTGCTGCTTTCGGCCGGCGCCAAGGGCAAGCGTTTCTGCCTGCCGCACTCCAAGGTCATGATTCACCAGCCCAGCGGCGGTGCCCAGGGTCAGCAGACCGAGATCGAGATCGTGGCCGAGGAGATCAAGAAGACTCGCCGCGAGCTCAACCAGATCCTGTCCGACGCCTCGGGCCAGCCCATCGAGAAGGTCCAGGCCGACACCGAGCGCGACAACTACCTGACCGCTGCCGAGGCCCTCGACTACGGCCTGATCGACCGTATCGTCACCTCGCGCGACCTCGCCGCGAAGGACGCCTAGGATGGCCGGTAACATGCAGGACAACTTTGACGAGAACGGCAACCCCATCCGCTGCTCCTTCTGCGGAAAAGAGCAGGGGCAGGTTCGCCGCCTTGTAAAGGGTCCGACCAATATCTTTATCTGCGACGAGTGCGTTGCCGCCTGCTCCGAGATTTTGGAGGAGTCGCTGGCTTCGGACTTTATGGACGCCGCCCGCAACGGCAAGCTGCCGGGCTTCCTCAACGACCACGGCCAGGCTGCATCCCAGCCCGCCGCGGACCCCGAGACCGAGGGTTTTGAGCTCGAGGACGATCGCCAGGTCATCACGCACGTGCCGACGCCGTACGAGATCTATGACGAGCTTTCGGCCTATGTCATGGGCCAGGAGGACGCCAAGCGCGCCATGTCGGTTGCCGTGTACAACCATTATCGCCGCGTGATCGAGGGCGGCGCCGCGCTTTCGGCTTTTGACGAGGCTGACGGCATGGGCGGCCAGCTCGACGATGATATGGACGAGGTGGAGCTCGCCAAGTCCAATATTTTGCTACTCGGTCCTACCGGTACCGGTAAGACCCTGCTGGCCCAGACGCTCGCGCGCATCCTTGAGGTGCCGTTTGCCATCGCCGACGCCACCGCGCTCACTGAGGCCGGTTACGTGGGCGAGGATGTTGAGAACATCCTGCTCAAGCTCATCAACGCTGCCGATGGCGATATTGAGCGCGCGCAGGTTGGCATTATCTACGTGGACGAGATCGACAAGATTGCCCGCAAAGCCGAGAACCTCTCCATTACCCGCGATGTCTCGGGCGAGGGCGTTCAGCAGGCGCTGCTTAAGATTCTTGAGGGCACGGTGGCAAGCGTTCCGCCCACCGGCGGCCGCAAGCATCCCCAGCAGGAGCTGCTGCAGATTGACACGACCAACATCCTGTTCATCTGCGGCGGTGCCTTTGTGGGTCTGGACAAGATCATCGCCGACCGCGTGGGCAACAAGGGCGTGGGCTTTAACTCCGAGATCGCCGGCCCCACTTCGGTCGACGAGAACGACCTGCTGCGCCAGGTGCTCCCGCAGGACCTCAACGCCTTTGGCATGATCCCCGAGTTCGTGGGCCGTACGCCCGTTGTCACCCAGACGCAGGCGCTTGACGAGGACGACCTGGTGTCGATCCTGACCGAGCCCAAGAACGCCGTGGTGCGTCAGTACCGTAAGATGTTCCAGCTCGAGGACGTTGAGCTTGAGTTTGAGGACGCCGCCCTGCACGAGATCGCCCGTATGGCGCTCGCCCGTAAGACCGGCGCCCGCGGCCTGCGCTCCATCTGCGAGGACGTGCTGCAGCAGACGATGTTCGACCTCCCCAGCGAGGAAGGCGTTGCCAAGGTCATCGTGACCGAAGCCTCCGTAAAGGGCACCGAACAGCCCCAACGCATCTACGGCTAAAACCTGCCAAAACGTGTTTGCAAATAGCCTCTGACCACCTGCGGTCGGAGGCTATTTTATATATGCGCAATAACCCCAACTACCTGTGTTATTCTGTGTGTTTGTTTAAGCCTCAGCGAAGTCATTACAGACTGAAGTAATCGATACCTAAGGGGAGGAATGTAGGCTCGATTTTCGTAGATTCCGCACGAGCCGAAGACCACTTAATGTGGTCTTCGAGCGAGTCAGGACCTGACCGAGCGAAAATCGGGCCTACATTCCTCCCCGGCGGGACAGGGAGAGATATATGGAAGAAATGCCCAAGAACTACGATCCGTCGACCAACGAGCCGGCGATCCTGCAGAAGTGGCTCGACGGCGGCTACTACAAGCGCCGTGAGGGCGTGGGCGACTGCACCGTCACCATTCCGCCTCCCAACGTGACCGGCAAGCTCCACATGGGCCACGCCACCGACGACTCCATCCAGGACGCCATCATCCGCATGGCCCGCATGCGCGGCAAGTCCACGCGCTGGGTGCTGGGTACCGACCACGCCGGTATCGCCACGCAGACTAAGGTCGACAAGAAGCTCAAGAGTGAGGGCATCAGCCGCCTGGAGATCGGCCGCGACAAGTTTGTCGACGCTTGCTGGGATTGGACCCACGAGTACGGCGGCATCATCGTCGAGCAGATCAAGCGTATGGGCTGCTCTGTCGACTTCGACAACGAGCGCTTCACTATGGACGAGGACTACGCGCAAGCCGTGCGCAAGGTCTTCTGCGACTGGTACCACGACGGCCTGATCTACCGCGGCAAGCGCATCGTCAACTGGTGCCCCAACTGCACCACCGCCATCTCGGACGACGAGGCCGAGTACAAGGACGAGAAGGGCCACCTTTGGCACCTGCGTTACCCGCTGACCGAGCCGGTCAACGGCCAGGATTACATCGTCGTCGCCACCACGCGCCCCGAGACCATGCTCGGCGACACGGGCGTTGCCGTCTCCCCGAAGGATCCCGAGAAGGCCGCCTTCGTGGGTAAGACCGTCAAGCTTCCCATCGTCGACCGCGAGATCCCCATCTTTGAAGATTGGCACGTCGACGCCAACTTTGGCTCCGGCTTTGTCAAGGTCACCCCGGCCCACGACCCCAACGACTACGCCATGGGTCAGGCCCACGACCTGCCGCAGATCAATATCTTCGACGAGCACGCGGTGGTCGTCGAGGGCTATGGCGAGTTCACCGGTATGACCCGTGAGGAGTGCCGCGAGGCCGTCATTAAGTGGTTTGAGGAGCATGATCTGCTCGATCACGTCGAGGACCACGACCACTCCGTCATGCACTGCTACCGTTGCGACGCCGCGCTTGAGCCGTGGCTGTCCGAGCAGTGGTTTGTGGCCGTCGATAAGCTCAAGGGGCCGGCGCTTGACGCCGTCAAATCCGGCAAGGTCACCTTCCACCCCTCGCGCTGGACGCAGACCTACACCACCTGGATGGAGAACCTCAAGGATTGGTGCATCAGCCGTCAGCTGTGGTGGGGCCACCGCATCCCCGTGTTCTACTGCGAGGACTGCGGCTGGGAGGACGCCCTTACCGAGGACACCGACGTGTGCCCCAAGTGCGGCGGCCACCACGTGCATCAGGACGAGAACGTGCTGGACACCTGGTTCAGCTCGCAGTTGTGGACCTTCGCCACGCAGGGTTGGCCGCAAAAGCCCGAGCTGCTCGAGGGTCATCACCCCACGACGGCGCTGGTCACTGCGCGCGACATCATCGCGCTGTGGGTCGCCCGCATGGTCATGAGCTCGCTGTACTTCCTGGACGAGGTGCCGTTTAAGGACGTCGTCATCTACCCGACGATTCTGGCCAAGGACGGCAGCCGCATGTCCAAGTCCAAGGGCAACGGCGTTGACCCCATGGACCTCATCGGTATGTACGGCGCCGACGCCATGCGCTTCAACCTGCTGACGCTGTGCACCAACAACCAGGACGTCAAGTTCGACGCGAATATCGACAAGAAGACCAAGAAGCTCATCGACAGCCCGCGTACCGACCAGGCCAAGTCGTTTGTGACCAAGATCTGGAACGCAAGCCGCTTCCTGCTCATGAACATGGAGGGCTACACGACCGGCGAGCCCGTCGTGGAGACGCCGGCCGACGCCTGGATGTTCAGCCGCCTTGCCAAGGCCGTGAAGATGGTCACCGAGGGTATCGAGAACTACACCTTTGGCGACATGGCCCGCGGCGTGCAGCAGTTCTTCTGGAACGAGGTCTGCGACTGGTACGTCGAGGTCACCAAGGCCCGTCTGAAGGGCGAGGGCCGTCTGCAGGCTCAGCGCAACCTGATCTTTGTGCTCGACACCTCCATTCGCCTGATGCACCCGCTCATGCCGTTTGTCACCGAGGAGATCTGGGACAATATGCCGGCGAGCGTGCTCGACCTGGATGCCGAGGGCAACGTGGACCGCGCCGAGGCTCTCATGATCGCCAAGTGGCCGGAGCCCGCCGACTACGTCAAGTACGTCGATGAGCCCGCCGAGCGCGCATTTGAGCTGTGCCGCACCGTCGTTTCCGCTGCCCGCGCCACGCGTTCGCGTTATCGCCTGAGCCCCAAGTCAGAGCTCGACGTGGTCGTGCGCGCCGGTGCTGAGGATATCGAGAAGCTCGAGAGCCTGCGCTCGACCATTGAGCCGCTGGCGAACACCGCCTCGCTGGTCATGGGTACCGACGTTGAGAAGCCGGCCGCGAGCATTGCCGTGGTCGACAGCGGCGTCGAGGTCTTTGTGGTGCTCGAGGGCAAGGTCGATCTTTCGGCCGAGAAGGCACGCCTGGAGAAGGAGATCGCCGCGGCCCAGAAGGAGCTCGCCGGTTGCGAGAAGACGCTCGCTAACGAGGGCTTCGTGGCCAAGGCCGCGCCTGCGGTGGTCCAGAAGAAGAGGGACCGTGCAGCTGAGCTCAAGGAGATCCTGGCGGCGCTGACTGCTCAGGTTGCTGACTTCTCGTAAGGTTTACTCTGGGGCGCGTCCCGACGCTTTGCTCGCTACTGCGAACAGTCCTGCGCAAGACGGACAGCACATTTAGTGCTGTCCTTTGCGTGCGGAACTTGTATCGAGCAAAGCGTCGGGCCGCTCCCAGTTCGTTTACGTGGTTGTTTGCATCTGGTAGGTTAGGGCCACTTGTTCGTGGCCTTGATCTTGCTGCAAGCGGATAAAGGCTGATATTGTCAACGCGAGGGGCTC
>URWQ01000079.1 GCA_900551635.1 uncultured Collinsella sp.
CACCGATAAGCCCGTTCCCCGGGCCCCTGCCACATTCGCGTGAATCTGGCGCTGCCGCTTTCGCGCGTAAGGGAAGCGTGCGACCGCCTGGACCGCTACGTTTTTAATGCACGGTAAGTGAGCACTGCATGCGGGGCCTTCTGCCAAGTCGGCTGGAAGGCCCCGCATGGTAAAACGTCTGTAACCATTGGGCACTCGAGTGGTTTCGTTTGCTATTATTTTTAACCATTTCAGTCTGTAAACAGGATCTTCTGGAGCTCGATGAAAAGACCCCGCCGCTCGGTTGCCATATCGTTGTTTGTTGCGCTTGCAGTGGCGAGCGCCTTTGTCGTAGCGATAGCTGGCTGCTCCGGGTCGAATGACGGAGCCTCGACGTCTGCATTAGAAGGTCTGGACGCCTCACAAGCCAAAGACGACAACCTTAAGACGCTCAACGTCGGCAGCGACCTCTATCCACCGTTTGTGTATACCGACGAGTACGGCGATATCGTTGGCCTGGATGTCGAGATATTAACCGAGGCTTTGGCTCGCATTGGTTACAAGCCAAAATACCAGCTGATCGATTGGGAAAAGAAGAAAGAGCTGTTGGCGAGCGGCGAACTCGATTGTGTCATGGGCAGCTTTAGCATGACGGGTCGCGAAAACGAGTATCGTTGGGCCGGCCCGTACCTTGCGAGCCGCCAGGTGGTCGCGGTCGATCCCCAGAGCGATATCTACACGCTTGCCGATCTTGAGGATAAGGTCGTGGCGGTCCAGTCCACCACCAAGCCCGAGGACATTTTGCTCAATCGTACAAATGAAAACGTTCCGCAGATCAAGGAACTCTACTGCTTTTCGGACCGTTCATACCTGAACCCGGCGCTTGTCGAAGGTCTGGTCGACGCCATCGCCGCGCATGAGTCCTCGCTGCTCACCTACGAAAAAGATTATGGTGTGACGTATCGCATTCTGGATGAGCCGCTGCTAGAGGTCGGTTTGGGCACCGCTTTCGATATCAACGATACGCGCGGCATCGACGTCAAGCTCGCTCATGCCTACCAGGAAATGCTTTCCGATGGCACCATGGAACGCCTGGTGTCAAAGTACTTTGATGACCCTTCGCCATTTTTGAATATGGAGGGCCTGTCATGATCGATGTGCCCGACCGCGCCGCTCAGGAGCGGGGCAATCGTCCGGCAGGGGCATGGCTCCTTGTCGCTCTGCTGGGGATAGCGCTCTCGGTTGTTGCCGGCATGATGAGCTACGGTTACACGACGGCCCAAGCCGAGCAGCGCTTTGCTGACGTTGTCGATTACGTGGCGACGCAGAGCCTTTTCTACGATGCATTCAACAGCGCCTATACGACCAAAAACCTGATTCGCGTTATGGAGATCGCCGGAGAGACAGCGCGCGATATGGAGCGCGACGGTTCGGTGGATAACGCCACGCTGGAGCAATATGCCGACCAGTTCAACGTGAGCGCACTGATCGTGACGGATGCATCGGGCAATTTGGTGTCCGAGTCCTCGACGGATGGCGTGGGCTACGAGTCGCTTGCTACGTATCTCAAGGAAGTGCCCGTGCTGGAGGTGGCAGCCCATCCGCTTAAGTCCTATACCGCCCGCATTACACTTGCGGATGACTCGATCGCAGACATTGGCTGCGTGACCCGGTGGGATGACGAGGGTATTGTTGTCGCGGTAAGGCATCAGAGCGCGAAGGCAGTTGCAAGCAATACGCTCAAACTGCAGAGCCTGCTCGGTGGTTATGAGACCATCGACAGTGGCAATATCGTGATCGAAAGCGATGGCAAGGTCGTTGCGACCAATGCCGTTGAACCCACCATATTGGGCGTGTTCAATCTGCCTGCGACGGATGTCTTCATTGTCGACGGTATTAAGGATCGATGCCTGCCCGGCAAAGTCCGACTGGTCAACTCCAACGGCGAGTGGTATTTGGGCACATTTGGAAAAGCGCGCGGGTTCTACGTGTACACCTATGCCTCGGCGCGGCGCTACTTTGAGGTCGTCGCGGCTGGTGTTGCCGGCGTTCTGGTGGTCTACGGCGGGGCAGATTTTTGGTTCAACGGTGTTGTGATGGTGCGTCGCCGCGCTGACCGTCGACGTTTGACGGACTTGCTGCAGCAGGAGCGCGACTATGGCGACAAGCTGGCAAAGGCGGCGCGTGAGGCCTCGTCTGCCAACTCGGCAAAGACGGAGTTTTTGCGCCGCATGAGCCACGATCTGCGCACGCCCATCAACGGCATTCGCGGTATGGTCGAGGTCGGCGATGCCAATGCGGACGATCTGCAAAAGCAGACCGAGTGCCGTTCAAAAATCTGGACAGCATCGGGACTGCTGCTCGACCTTGCCAACGAGGCCCTGGATATGAGTCGTCTGGAGAGCGGGCAGATCGAACTGGAACTTGTTCCCACAAACTTGGTGACCCTCAACCACGAGGTGCGCGATATTCTGGAGCGCCAGGCCGAGGAGCGTCTGGTGACAATTATCTGCGACCAGCAGACGCTTAATCATCCCTATGCGCGGGTGAGCGTGACGCACCTCAAGCGCTTGTTGCTCAATATTGCCGGTAATGCCGTCAAGTACAACCGCCGGGGCGGCTATGTTCGCCTGACATGCCGCGAGGTGGAGCCAGTGGAGGGCGCCCCCGTCTATGAATACACGATCGCCGACAACGGTATTGGCATGAGCGAGGAGTTTCAACAGCACCTCTACGAGCCGTTTTGTCGCGAGGAGCAACAGGTGGAAGGCGCTTCATCGGGAACTGGCCTGGGTGCGCCTATCGCAAAACAGTTGGTCGAGCTTATGGGCGGAACCATGAGCTTTACGAGTATCTTGGGGCAGGGGACGACGTTTACCATCCGTCTGCCGTTTGAGAAGTGCAAGCGCTCCGAGATTCCTCAGGCTGTGCGCGTGGACGCGGGTGACGGCGATGCGCTCCAGGGCTTGCGCGTTTTGCTCGTAGAGGATAACGACCTGAATGCCGAGATTGCACAGTTTACGCTCGCCCGCGCCGGCGCCGTCGTGACGCATGCTAAGGATGGTGAGTCTGCCGTCGAGATGTTTGCCGCGAGCGCGCCGCACGAGTACGACGTGGTGTTGATGGACATCATGATGCCCGGTATCGATGGCCTTGAGGCCACGCGTCGGATTCGAGCGCTCGATCGCGAGGATGCCGCGCTCACGCCGATTATCGCCGTGAGCGCCAATGCCTTTGCCGACGACCGTAGGCTTTCGCGCGAGGCGGGCATGAACGCGCACCTGAGCAAGCCTGTGAGCTCGCAGGAGCTTGTCGAGGCGCTTGCGCACATAGCCGCCGACGCTTCATAAGCATATGGCCCGGTTCCAAGGTGGGTTGGAACCGGGCCATATTGTTATTGATGAGGCCTGCTGAGGGGCTTACTTTTCCTGAATCTGCTTGCCGCAAAGATGCTCAATCGAAATCTCGTAGAGTTGGACGCCCTTGATGTCTTTGGCGATTTCCTCCTCGACTTCTTCGGCAGAAGGGTAGTACTTAAGGGCGAGCTGGCGGACTTTGTCTTCGATGAACGCGGGAGTGTCATTCGCCAAGCGGCAGCGGCCAAAGACCACGGTGCTCATAACGTAGGGAGCCCAGTCACCGTCCTTGTACCACTCGTTGCCGTAAACGGTAAAGCAGACTTTGTCATCGCGCTTGAGTGCGTCGACCTTGTGGCCGGCTTTGGCGCCATGGAAATAGATCTTGTCGTGCTCGGCGTCAAAGAAGTAGTTGACGGGAATGGCGTACGGGTAGCCATCGTCGCCGTTGACGGCAAAGACGCCGCGCTTGCAGGTGGCGAGCAGTTTGCGCGCTTCCTCGTCGGTGATGGCGCGTTTCTTTCGACGTAAGGGCCTAAACATCGTTGGCTTCCTTTCTGGTCGTGCGTGGTTGCTGCAAAAACTATAGCGAAACGGATCCGTTTTTCTTGATGCGGGCGAGTATGTTTTTGAGCTTGTTAAAGTCGATCGGTTTGGACAGATGAGCGTTCATGCCGGCAGCGTGTGCCGCCTGGGCGTCTTCGGCAAAGGCGTTGGCGGTGAGCGCGATGATGGGGATATCGGCTGCATCGACCTTCTCGCTCAGACGAATCACGCGGGTTGCCTCGTAGCCGTCCATGTCCGGCATCATAATGTCCATCAAAATGGCATCGAAGCTGCCGGCGGGATGCGACAGGTACAGATCGACGACTTCGTTGCCGTTGGCGGCGCGGGTGACCACGATGCCCTCGGATTCTAGCAGCGCCTGGGCAATCTCGGCATTCAATTCGTTGTCTTCGGCGAGCAGCACGTTCATGTCGGCGAGCGAGCAGTCGGGCACACTCTCAACCGTATTCGCCCGCGCCTGGGGATTCTCGTCGATATCGAGCGGAATCTCCACGTAGAACGAGGTGCCCACATGGAGCTCACTGGTGACTTCGATAGTGCCGTCCATCAGTTCAATAAGCGACTTGACGATTGGCATGCCCATGCCGGTTCCTTGGAACTTGCTGCGCGCATCGTCACCTTCTTGGGCAAACGGCTCATAGATATGCTTTAAAAACTTGGGGGTCATGCCAATGCCGGTATCCGAAACGCTAAAGCAAAAGAGCGCGCGCCCGTTATCGAGTGGCTTGGTCTTTGAGCTAAAGGTGACGGAGCCGCCGTGCTTGTTGTACTTAATGCTGTTGTCTAACAGGTTGATCATGATCTGTCGGATATGGGTGGGACTGCCGATCATGTATGGCCCCGTGGCGTACGGCAGACTATTGTCCTGCATGGTGATGCCGTTACTGGACGCGCGGAGCTTGCACAGCACCAGCGTATCGTCACAGAGCTCTTTGAGGTTAAAAGGCGCATGCTCCAGTGTTAGCTTGCGGTCTTCGATTTTGCCCATCTCGAGGATGTCGTTGATCAGCGAGAGCAGGTGATTGGCGGCAACGCGCGCCTTGGCACGGCTCTCGCGGGCGACCTGGATATCGCCTTCCTTCAATTCCTCGATATCGATAAGGCCCAGGATACCGTTGAGCGGCGTACGGATGTCGTGGCTCATGCGCGTGAGGAATGCCGTCTTAGCGGCGTTGGCGGCATCGGCTTTTTTGCGCTCGGTTCGAGCGCGCACGAGTGCCCAGATGAGCAGGACGATGCCGACCGACAACATACCGATGAGGGTAGCTGCAATGGCGGTGCGGTTGCGATAAAGGAATTGAAGCGTGTTGGATTCCTGGGCCGTGTACGACGTGGAGGAGTAATTGCTTGCGGAGAGCGATTCTCCGGCATTGATGATGCCCTTGTTGATGATTCCCAGCAGCTCGGGCTTTCCGCGCGAAATCCAGCACGAGAGCTCGCAGGTGTCAGGGAGCTCGACCGTCTCGCAGTCCTCGAGATCATAACGATCGCCGAGAGTTTTTACGCGTGAACTGGGGGCGACGACGCAGCTCGCCGTTCCCCTCCTGAGGGCGTCGAACGCTTCATCGTCGGATCGGTATTCGGTCACGGTCGCTGTGGGGAACAGACTTTCAAGTACTTTTCGGTTGATAAACGATGATTTGGTACAGGCGATGTTCTGAAGGTCTTTGTTCAGGTTGCTTCCGCTGTGGATGGCGGTGAGGGATATGGTCCCCAACGATACCGACTGCACAACGCCTGATTGCTCGGCAAACCAGTAATCTCGGTATACCGGCAGCGCGACGTCTACGCTTCCCTTTGACAGGGCCTTTGACATCATCTTGTAGCTATCAAAGGCGACGGTTTTGACCGTAATGCCAAATTTATCGTGCAGTGTCGTCGCAAGCGATGCGAGCGAGCCTTCCATTTTGCCGTCTTCGTCTTCGTTGCAGTAGGGGAGTTTGCCCGTAATGTAGCCGAGCGTGATGGTGTTGTCATTTGCTTTGAGCCAGGAACGTTCGGGGCCGTTGAGCGATGATGAACCGCTGTTTTGGGCTGAGTAGTTAGATTTGACTTCGTCGATATAGCGTGGGTTGACGCGGGCGATTGCCGACATGGCGGCATTGATGTCGTCCATCAGGTCGGGGCGGCTTTTGGGGACGGCAAAATAGTAGTCGCTCGAACCAATGTAGAACATGGGGGAGGCGCTGGGCGACGAGGTCGTGTCGTTCATGATGATGGCATCGACCTCGTTGTTTGTGAGCGCGTCAAAGAGGGCACTGCCAGTGTCGATTTCTTTATAGGTGCAGGTAATGCCTTCGTTGGCGAGCCACTGCTGGCCAACGAAGGTTTGCATGACGCCGGAGTTGCAACCGATAGTGAGACCCTGGAGCGCTTGGGGGTCACCCTTGGCCAGATCGTCGCGATCGGGCTTGGCGTAGATGTAGTAGCGCTCGGTGCCCTCGGGGTTCGAGGAAAAGAGCAGCTTTTGGGCGCGTTCCTCGGAGTAGGAGATGTTGGGCATGAGGTCGATCTCGCCTGCCTCGAGCATGTCCATAAGCTCGGTGAAGGTGCCGGAGACGTATTCGTACCGCCAGCCGGGCGTGTAGTACGACAGGGTCTGGAGGTACTCGTAACCCCATCCCGAGAGACGCTCGCCGGGGGTGCCGTTCTGGAAGCCCTCGTTGTTGACGAGCCAGCCGACGCGGACCGTCTTGACTGGCTGACTAGAGTCATCGGCAAAAGCCTGGACAGGCGCGATGGAACTCAGTGCGGCAAGCGCGGCAAACACAATGGCCAGGGCGCGACATATAACTGAACGAAGGACAGTGGCAGCTCTCACATGCAATCCTAACGAATCGAGACAATACCGCATAAGGATACCAGCTCAGCCTGCCCAGTCGGCAGCTGTACCGCTAAACGCTCCCGCCCGGCAGTTGGGGACAGTCCCTTTCTGCCGGCACAGACGATATGAGCAGGACATAAAAACATTGAGAGCCCCTGCTGCATGAAAGACCG
>URWQ01000080.1 GCA_900551635.1 uncultured Collinsella sp.
CGGGCAAGCTGCCGCCACGGGCCCGCGCTGTGCTCGATAGTGCCCGTGACCCGCATTTGCGCACTCCTGCCGCCTGGGGTCTTTCGTGGGTCTGGAATCATCCTCAGGTGACGATGCTGCTTTCGGGTATGACCGATATCGCGCAGGTGGACGAGAACGCGGTGTTGGCCGATCGGGCCCTGCCGGATTCGATGACTGCCAACCAGCTCGACACGATCGCGCACGTGCTGGATGAGTTTGAAAAATCGAATCGCGTGCCCTGCACGGGATGCGGCTACTGCATGCCATGTCCCAAGGGCATCAATATTCCCGGCTGCTTTGCCGCCTACAACGCGAGCTATGCGCACAGCTGGTTTACGGGTCTATCGCAGTACTTTACGGCGAGCGCGGTGCGCACAAGCGAGGCCAAGCTGGTGAGCAATTGCGTCAAGTGCGGCAAATGCGCGCGCCACTGCCCACAGCATATCGATATCCCCGAGCGTCTCGATGACGTGCGCCGACGTTTCCAGCCTGGCCCCGTAACGGTCATGCTTAAAGTCTTCAGCAAAACTCGCTCCTCATGACCCTTTTATATCTTGTGATGGAATAGTCCCTGTTTGCGGCAGAATAGGGCGATAGCAGGAACTTTTTTGCCGCAACTGATGGGAGGCTATCGTGGGTGACCGAGGCTTACGCAATGATTCGCGTGAGGTCCGTTGGGGCATTTTGGGCGCTGGGCACATCTCTCATCGATTTGCTTCGTCGCTCAAGAAGGTCGACGGGGCACGGCTGGTGGCTGCGGCCGGCCGCACTCCTGCACATGTCGAGGAATTTTGCCAAGCGTTTTCGATCGATGCTGCCCATGGCCATGCCTCGGTCGACGATAACGGCGATGCGGCTTATGACGCGCTGATTGCCGACCCCGATGTCGACGCAATCTACTTGGCTCTTCCGCATGGCATGCATACGCGTTGGGCCTGTCGCGCGCTGCGTGCCGGAAAGGCCGTGCTGTGCGAAAAGCCGGCCGTTTTGAGTGAGGAAGAGGCTCTCTCGATTGCCTCCACCTCTCGCGAGTGCGGCGTGCTGTTTATGGAGGCGATGAAGAATCGGTTTTGCCCGATGCGCACTCGCGTGAAGGACTTGTTTGCGTCGGGTGAGCTTGGCCGTATTGTCTCGATTGAAAGCGTGCAAAAGCTCGATTACGGCGAGTCTCCTTCGGGCTATCTGCTTGATCCGTTGCAGGGCGGCTGTCTATATGACATGGGCTGCTATGCGGTCGGTTGGTTTGAGGATTTGCTCGCGGGCGCTTGCGAGGTTTCGTCCCGTGAAGTTCGCTGGCGTGACGTATCGGGCGGTCGCGTCGATTGGGCCGACGAGATCCATATGAGCGTCGGCGGTATACCCATTCATATGGTGTGCGACGGCGAAGCAACATATGAAAGCCGCTTAACGATTGCCTGTGAGCGGGGCTCGTTGGAAATCGAGCGGCTCCATCGCCCCGAGCTCGCTCATGTGAAGTATTCCGACGGTCGAGTACTCGAAATCGATGCACCATTTGAAGTCGATGATTTTTACGGTGAGGCGTCGCATGCGACGCAGCTCATTCAGGCGGGGAAACTCGAAAGCCCCATCATGTGCCTAGCCGCCACACAGCGCTGTGCGCACATCATCGATGCGATTCGCTTGAAACTTTAGGGCGTGGGGGCATGGCGCCAGCGCTTGGAATGCCTGGAGGCCTTTGCTCTTGATGCCCCTTTTATAACTTGCGGTGGAATACGGTCTGTTTGCGCCAAAATAAGGCACCAATAGACCGTATTTTTCCGCAACTGATGAGGAGGGAGCTGGAGATGCTGACGATCGGGTGCCATCTTTCGACGACGAAGGGCTATCGGGCAATGGGGGAGACAGCGTTGTCCATTGGCGCCAATACCTTTGCATTCTTTACGCGCAACCCGCGCGGCGGCAAGGCGAAAGACCTTGACATGGATGACGTGGCGGCCCTGCGCGAGCTTATGGAGCAAAACGACTTTGGCCCGCTCGTAGCTCATGCTCCGTATACCTATAACCCCTGCTCGGCCAAAGAGCGGGCGCGCGAGTTTGCCCTGGAGGCCATGGCAGAGGACCTACGGCGTATGGAAGCGCTGCCCGGCAACTACTACAACTTCCATCCCGGTGCGCATGTGGGACAGGGCTCCGACGCCGGTATTCAGATGATCGTCGACACCCTGTGCCAGGTGATGTTTGAGGGCCAGCAGACGACAGTGCTGCTCGAGACCATGGCCGGCAAGGGTACCGAGGTGGGCCGCAGCTTTGAGGAACTGGCGCTCATCATTGAGGGTGTTGCCGGCAAACGCCCCGAGCTGTCGTCCAAGCTGGGCGTTTGCCTAGACACTTGTCATGTGAGCGATGCCGGCTACGACATCATCCATGATCTGGACGGCGTACTCGACGAGTTCGACCGCGTGGTGGGTATCGATCGCTTGCATGCCGTACACATCAACGATTCGAAGAACCCTTGTGGCGCCCATAAAGATCGTCACGAGTGCATCGGCAAGGGATACCTTGGCAGCGAGGAATTTGGTGGCGGTATGCAGGTTATGCAGAATATTGTATCGAATGGCCACTTGCGTTCGCTGCCGTTTATTTTGGAGACTCCGAACGAACTTGCAGGTTATGCAACTGAAATTAGACTATTAAGGTCATTGCAGCAGTAATGACTGTCACAAAGTAGAGTATTCCATTCACGTTATGGGTTTGTTTCAATCAGTTTTCTCATTGCAGATTCGTAATTCCGGGTGCATAATAGCCAACAGTTTTTGCAGACCTCTGAATCAAACGAGGTCACCGGAAGGAGACTGATTATGAAGCTGAAGAAGCTTGGCGCATTTGCCGCCACGGGCGCTATGGCGCTCGCCCTCGCTCTGACGGGCTGCGGCTCGTCTAACGCCACCTCTGGTTCTGATGCCGGTTCCAGCAGCTCTGGCGACGCTAAGGTCGAGAAGGTCGACGGCTCCAAGGAGTACGCGCTCGTCAAGGACGGTACGCTGACCGTCGGCACCTCTGCCGAGTACGCTCCGTTTGAGTACAAGGATGACAACGGCGATTATCAGGGCTTTGACCTTGAGCTCATCAAGGCTATCGGCGACAAGCTGGATGTCGAGTATGTCAACAATGACTTTGACACGCTGGTTCCGGGCGTCGCTTCGGGCGCCAAGTATGACGTCTCCATCGCGGCTATCACCGACACGCCCGAGCGTGAGAAGGAAGTCACTTTCTCTGATTCCTACTACATGGACGATCAGGCTATCGTGACCAAGGTCGATAACACCGACATCACGGCCGACAACTACAGCGAGAAGCTCAACAACGCCGACGCTACCATCATCGTCCAGTCTGGCTCGACCGCCGAGTCCTTTGCCCAGGAGAACTTCCCCAAGGCCAAGATCGTCCCCTACAAGGACGCCACCGAGTGCTTCAGCGCCCTGCAGTCCGATAAGGGCGACGCCGTAGTCACCAACCGCTCCGTTGCCAGCCAGCTGACCGCCGAGCAGTTCAGCACCTGCCAGACCATTAAGCAGATCAGCACCGGCGAGGAGTACGCCATCGCCATCAACCAGGGCAACACCAAGCTCAAGGACGACATCAATCAGGCCATCAAGGACCTGACCGACGACGGTACCGTCGACGCCCTCATGGCTAAGTACAACATCAAGTAAAATAGCTACTTGATTGCGCGCGGGCCCTTTCCGTTTTGGCGGAGAGGGCCTTTGCGCTTCTCTTGACGGAGAGTATTTCCGTCTCGTTTTGCCGGCAACTTCTACGATAGGAGCCACCTTGTCTCGACTGAACAAAGGGGCCGCGGAGCAGCGTTTTCCACTGCCCGCCTTGCTCCAAAAGCTAGCCTGCGTCATGGCCGTGGCGCTCGCGCTGGTGTGCGTGGGGGCATATGCGCCCACGACCGCCCAGGCGCTTGAGACCGCAAAGATTACCGCCCGACCCAACACCGGTTCGGGCAGCGCTGTGGTCGGCGGTACCGAGACGCGCATTACCTGGGAGGTCCAGGCCGATGCCGACGAGGAGCTGAGCGGTCTTTCGCTGACGTTTGTCGACGGCACGACGTTTGGTACCGATGACACGCGATTGACGATGCTCTCGGGCGAGGACCTCATGGATCGTACGCCCATGAAACCTACGTGCAAGGCTGACGGCCAGACGCTCAAGATTGACTTTGGCGAGACGGCGCCTGCCGGCGGCTTTTTCCGTGTCGAGGTTTACGGCGTGACGTTTCCCGTCGAGGGCGGCGAAGAGGCCTTTAGCGGCACCTATGCGCTCGCCGACGGTTCGACCAAGAAGATTTCCAAGATTCCGTCGGTGGAGATCAAGGGCGTGACGGCATTCGATAACTTCCTGGCCGATCTTAAGGAGCAGCCGTGGGTCGAGGCCTGGAACTCCAATATGTTCCTGCGCCTGTTCTTAAACCCAGTCATTTTGGTCCAAAGCCTGCCGATCGTCTTTAAGGGCTTCCTTATGTCGCTCTCGATCGTGCTTGTGGCGTTTCCGCTGGCAATTCCCTTTGGCTTTGCCTTGTCGCTCATGCGCATCTCCAAGTCGCGCATCCTGCGCTGCCTCGCCGGCATCTATGTGAATATCATCCGCGGTACGCCGGCGTTCCTGCAGATCTATATCGCGTTCTTCGGTCTGCCGTTGGCCGGCGTCAAGGTTGATGACTACGTGCTTGGCGTTATCGTCATGGCCATGAACTCGTCTGCGTACCTATGCGAGATCTTCCGTGCCGGTATTCAATCGATCCCCAAGGGCCAAAACGAGGCTGCGCGTTCGCTGGGCATGAACGCGTTCCAGACGCTGCTCTATGTCATGATTCCGCAGACGTTCCGTAATGTTTTGCCTACGCTGACCAGCGAGTTTATCTTGCTTTACAAGGATACGTCGCTGCTTGCCGCCGTGGGTGTGGTCGAGATCGTCATGAACGCCCGTACCATCGTGGCCACGACGGGCTCCATTACACCGTACGTGGTTGCCGCCCTGTTCTATCTGGTCATCACCCTGCCGCTCGCTCGCTTGGTGAGCGGTCTTGAGGCGAGGCTTTTGGGCACGGCCGAGACCAAGAAGAAGCGTCCCGCCAAGAGCGCCGGACAGGTTGTCGCGACGCCCGCCGATCACATCGCCGGTCTGTAAGGAGGTCCTATCATGAGCGAAACCAATAACTCGAACGAGGTCGTCGTCAGCATCAAGAACCTCCAGAAGGCCTTTGGGGACAACGTGGTCCTGCGCGATATCGATCTGGATGTGCACAAGGGTGAGGTCGTTGTGGTCTTGGGCCCCTCAGGCTCGGGCAAGTCGACGATGCTTCGCTGCATCAATCGCCTGGAGCATCCCACGAGCGGCTCGATTGTCGTCGAGGGCGTGGATGTGTGTGCCAAGGGCGTCGACCTCAACAAAGTGCGCACGCACCTGGGCATGGTGTTTCAGCAGTTCAACCTGTTCCCGCACCTGTCGGTCAAAAAGAACGTCATGCTTGCGCAGCAAAAGGTGCTCAAGCGCAGCAAGGAAGAGGCCGAGAAGATCGCCGTCGAGGAGCTGACCAAGGTCGGCCTGGCCGAGCGCATCGACTTTATGCCGAGCCAGCTCTCGGGCGGCCAGCAGCAGCGCGTGGCCATCGCCCGCGCCCTGTCGATGAACCCGCACGTGATGCTCTTTGACGAGGCCACGTCGGCGCTCGACCCTGAGCTCGTGCGCGACGTTCTGGGCGTCATGCGCGACCTGGCGCACGACGGTATGACCATGATCGTCGTGACGCACGAGATGGGCTTTGCCCGCGAGGTGGGCGACCGCGTGCTCTTCATGGACGAGGGCATCATCATGGAACAGGGAACGCCCGCCGAGGTTTTCGGCAACCCGCAGAATCCGCGCACGCAGGACTTCCTGAAGAAGGTGCTGTAAGGCGAGGGGAGGCGTTGGGGCTTTTGCCCCAAACCCCGTCAGAAAACGGCGTTCCCCTGACTTTCTGAAATAGAGGGATGGAATCATATGAAGCAAATGGACGCGCTCCAAAAACTGGAGCAGTATGTGAATATGCCCAGCGGCAGCGCCGATTTGGAAGGATTGGCGGCGTTTGTGTCCGTTGTGGAAAAGGACATGCAGGCGCTGGGCTTTACGGTCACGCGCCATCCGATGGCGGGGCGCGGCGACGCGCTGGAATGTGTCTATGGCGACGGCGAAGACACGCTTTTGCTCATCGGCCACATGGACACGGTCTTCGCGCGGGAGGAAAATCAGCCGTTTGCCGTGGAGGTGGATCGGCTGACGGGCAGCGGCGTGATGGATATGAAGGGCGGCGTGCTGATCATGCAGGCGGCGCTGGCCGAGGTGCTGCCGACGATGCCAAAGCGTATGCGCGTGGTTGCGATTCTCAGCGCGGACGAGGAAATCGGCTCCGAGGGTTGCAGCGGGGTCATCACGAAATGGGCCAAACAGGCCTTTGCCTGCCTGAGCTTTGAACCCATGCGGCCGGGCAATACGCTCGTGCGCCAGCGCAAGGGCGTGACGGCGTTTCAAATCGCCTGCACGGGCATTCGCGGCCACGCTGGCGCAAACTATTTGAAATGCGCCAGCGCGATTCAGCAGCTCTGTGCGGTGGTCAATGAGCTGTATATGCTGCGCGACGACGAGAAGCTGCTCAGCATCAACGTCGGCGTGATCCACGGCGGAACGGCGGAGAACGTCGTCTGCGATGAAGCGACACTTCGCGCAGAGGTGCGCAGCTTTGATCCGGCGGCTATCGATGCGGCTTGGGCGAAAATTGAGGCGATTTGCGCGAAACCGGGGATTCCCGGCACGACGACGACGCTGAAAAAGATCGCGGCGCATCCGCCGTTCCACGCAAATGAA
>URWQ01000081.1 GCA_900551635.1 uncultured Collinsella sp.
GATATAGCTCCACGGGGGGGGCGGCCCCGGTGTCCCCCCCCCGCCATTACTGCCGCACGCGCAGGCAAAAACGCCTGCATCGTTGAGCGCGATGTTGCCTGCGGCCTTAAACTCCTTGCGACCGGCAACGGCCGCTGCAACCTTTCCAACGAATCAATTGATTTCCAGCGGTACAACCACCCAGCATTCGTCGAATCCGTCATGGGTCCCCAGCCCGAGCAAGAGCTCGGCAGTTTCTTCTCCTCGCTGGGCATCATGACGACCTCCGAGGAGGGCCGGCTGTATCCGCGCTCCCTTCGTGCCGAATCGGTGCGCGATGCGCTTCTCAACGCTTGCAATCACCTGGGTATCACCTTGATCTGTGGAGCAAACGTCGCCTCGGCATTCAAAGCCCCCGAGGGCTGGGCGCTCCAAATAGATCGTCCCGCGCGAGCACTCAAGGCAAAAAAGCACGACGACCGAAAATCGGAGGTCCGCTCGCTTCGGAAGGCGCTCGCCGACGCCCCTCGCAAGAACGAGACGCTGCAGGCAAAGGCCGTAATTATCGCTACGGGCGGCAGCCCCGCCGACATCGCGAAGACGTTCAACCTTTCCCTCGCACCGCAGCACCCCGTCCTCTGCCCTGTGTCGGCATCGGTCTTCGGCGACCAGACTGCGCTCAAGACACTGGATGGCCTGCGCGTCCGCGCCCGTTTGACGCTCACCCGCAATCACGAGGAGCTCTGGCGCGAAGACGGCGAAGTGCTGTTCCGGACCTTCGGCATCTCAGGTGTCGCCGCATTCAACCTCTCCCGACGCATCCAGCACGGCGACACGATTCTGCTCGACGTTTTCCCCGACCTCTCCAAAGATGAGTTGCTCGATATGCTCAACCAGCGAGTTGAGTTGCTCGGCGGCTTTTCGCCCCGCGACCCCCGCTGGCTCGACGGCATGCTCGCCCCGCAGTTCTCTCGCGTTGTCTGCACCGCATTCGAACAGTGCCACCCCGGGTCGCACGACCCCATCCATCTAGTCTCAATCCTCAAGCACTTTAAGTTGCTCGTCGAGGGAACGACAGAGGAGCGTTCGGCCCAGGTCACGCGCGGCGGCGTGCCCATCGAGAGCGTCTCAGCTCCCAACCTCTGCGTGAGCAACGCGGCAGGCGCCCCACTTTACATCTGTGGCGAGGCGCTCGACATCGATGCCGATTGCGGCGGTTTCAACCTTGCGTGGGCTTGGATCTCGGGTATTCGCGCTGCAAGCAGCCTATAGCCGCGCAGTCTATAATCAAAACGCATTCGGGCCGTCTGGGACACCGGGCGGCCTCTTTCTTGCATCTAAGGAGACCTCGATGATCGAAATCACCCAAGTCCACGCGTCACTCGATGAGGCCGGCGACGAAACCGCCTGCCTTGCTATTGGTAGACGCGCCGTCAAACGAGCCCTGCGATGCGAGGATTCCCAGATTAAAGTCATTGAGCTCCATCGCAAGTCAATCGACGCCCGTAAAAAGCGAGATGTCCATTTTATTTTGAGCTTTCGAGTTGAGCTGACAAGCTCCCGACTCGAGCAGGAGGTGGTCGACCGCGTCGCCGAGCGCGACCGCTCGCGCATCCGCATGGTAGACGGCGAGACTCCTTCATTCCCAAACCCTGTCCCGAATGCACCCAAGGGGCGTCCCGTCGTTGTCGGCGCCGGTTGCGCCGGTCTCTTCGCCGCCCTCACCCTTGCCGAAGCGGGCCTTAAACCCCTGCTCGTCGAGCGCGGCGATCCCGCACTTCGCCGCTCGGAAGCGATTGATCTCTTTCTTAAGGAGCGTATCCTCGACCCCGAAAGCAATATCCAATTTGGCCTGGGCGGCGCAGGGACCTTCTCGGACGGCAAGCTCAACACGGGAACCAAGAATCCTGCCCATCGACTGATTCTTGAGACCTTCGTCGAGGCGGGCTCACCTCGCGACATCCTGTGGGACGCCAAGCCGCACATTGGCTCCGACATCCTCCCCACCGTCGTCACCAACATTTCTCAGCGCATCGAGCGGCTCGGTGGAACCGTCCGCTATCGAACAAAGCTCGTCAATGTTCGAACCGATGGATCTGGCGCCATCACCGGCGTCGATGTCCAACCGCCCCAAGAAACCACAAGCGAGACAATCGCCACAAAGCACCTCATTCTCGCCTGCGGCCATTCCGCCCGCGACGTATTCGAGCTTCTCAAAGAACATAACGTTGCCCTCGCGCAAAAGACCTTTGCCATGGGTGTGCGCATCGAGCATCCACAGCGCGACATCGACCGTGCCCAATATGGCCCTTCGGCGGGACACCCGGCACTCGGAGCAGCCCCCTACAAGCTTGTCGCCCATCTCCCCAACGGCCGCAGCGTGTTCTCATTTTGCATGTGCCCCGGCGGACAGGTTGTCGCGGCTTCTTCCGAGCAGGGCCATCTGTGCGTCAACGGTGCCAGCCTCAATGCCCGCGACGGGCGCAACGCAAATGCCGCCCTACTCGTCAACGTCACACCCGACGACCTTCCCGGCGATGATCCGCTCGCAGGCATTGAGCTCCAGCGCGCCTGCGAGCGAGCCGCCTATCGCCTGGGTGGCTCTAACTGGAACGCGCCGGCACAGCTCGTCGGAGATTTCCTTGCTAGGCGCGCCAGCACGGCACCCGGAAAGGTAAAACCAACCTATCCACTTGGCGTGACCTGGACGGCGATCGACGATGCCCTCCCGCAGCATATCGTCGAATCGCTTCGTTTGGGAATTCCCCTTCTCGGTAAGAAACTGCGTGGCTATGACCGCCCCGATGCGGTCCTCACTGGCGTGGAGACGCGTTCGAGCTCCCCGGTTACGGTCATCCGCGATCGAACATGCCACGCCGTGTCGACCCCGGGCCTTTACCCTTGCGGCGAGGGTGCCGGATATGCCGGCGGCATCATGAGTGCCGCCACCGACGGCATCCGTTGCGCTGAGGCGCTGATAGCAGACCTCTAGTGCACGAACTCTCGCGTCCGAACGACACAGGCCCCGAGCTCCACAGGGAACTCGGGGCCTGTTCACTACTTCCTGAATCGTGCACCCTGGCGTTTTCTGCCCGAAGCAAAGGTAGAGCCCTTGCGAGCCTGCGAACGCAAACGCTCAATCGTTTCGTCCTCAGATGCGCCCTCAAGCATCGCCCGAATCTGAACGACGGCATCGCGCAGACGCGCCGCCTCCTCAAAGTCCATGGCGGCGGAAGCGTTACGCATGTCTTCCTCCATGGTCTCGACGATCCGCAAGAGCTCGTCATGCGGTAGCCCTTCCAGCTGCTCGGCAAGCGTTTGCTCGGGTGCCACCGTCTCCGGCGCGGCGCCCTCGCCGTTTTCATCGGGCGTATAGAACGCACCATGGCCCAGAGAGTCGCCCTTCGAGCGTCCCTTCGATCCCACAGTCTTTTCGGCCTCGGCAATAAAACTCGAAATGTCGTTAATGGCCTTGCGGACCGTCTTGGGCACAATGCCATGTTCTTCGTTATATGCCATCTGAATCTCACGACGGCGCTGCGTCTCCTCGATGGCTTCTTTCATCGAATCGGTCACAACGTCTGCATACATGATGACCTCGCCGTCGGCATTGCGGGCCGCACGGCCAATCGTCTGAATCAGCGAACGGCGGTTGCGCAAGAAGCCTTCCTTGTCGGCGTCGAGAATTGCCACCAGCGAGACCTCGGGAAGGTCTAGACCCTCGCGAAGCAGGTTAATGCCAACGAGAACATCAATCTTTCCCTCGCGCAGCGTTCGCAGGATCTCGACACGGTCCATCGTCGCTGTATCGGAGTGCATGTAATTGACCTTAATGCCGGCATCAAGCAGATGGTCGGTCAGGTCCTCGGCCATGCGCTTGGTGAGCGTGGTCACCAGCACGCGCTCCTTGCGGGCAACGCGCTCGCGAATCTCGTCCTCAAGATCGTCAATCTGCCCACGAACCGGACGCACATCGATCTTGGGGTCGAGCAGACCGGTCGGACGAATAATCTGCTCAACGTCGTTCTGGCTAACCCGCAGCTCATAGTCGCCCGGCGTGGCCGAAACGTAGATGAACTGGGGAATCCTCGCCTCAAACTCATCGAAACGAAGCGGGCGGTTATCGAGTGCCGAAGGCAGACGAAAACCATGCTCAACCAGCGTCACCTTACGCGAGCGGTCGCCTTCGTGCATGCCGCGGATCTGCGGCACCGTTACATGGCTCTCGTCGATGATGCAGAGCATATCCTTAGGAAAGTAATCGATCAGGGTAAACGGCGGCTCGCCCGGTTTTCGGCCGTCCAGATGACGCGAGTAGTTCTCGATACCGTTACAGAAACCCATGGTCTCGAGCATCTCGAGATCATAGTCGGTACGCTGCTGCAGACGCTGCGCCTCGAGCAGCTTATCAGTCGCCTTGAGCTCGGCCACACGCTTCTCGCACTCTTCGCTGATTGATTTCAGAGCCGCTTTGACCTTAGGCTTCTCAGTCACGTAGTGCGAGGCCGGCCACACGGGAATGGCCTCGTACTCACGCAGCATCTCGCCGGTGACCTCGTCGATCTCGGCAATCAGCTCGACCTCGTCGCCAAAGAACTCAAACCGCAACGGATGCTCGGCATAGGGCGGATACACGTCGACGACATCGCCGCGCACGCGGAAGGTGCCACGTGCCAAATCATAGTCATTGCGATCGTACTGGATATCGATAAGCGCATGGATAAAGTCATCGCGCTCGAGCGGCACCTTCTTGTCGACGTTCGGAGCTAGGCCCGCATAGTCCTCGGGGGAGCCAATGCCATAGATACACGAGACCGATGCGACGACGATCACATCGCGTCGAGATAGCAGCGATGCCGTCGCCTGATGGCGCAGCATCTCGACCTCTTCGTTAATCGAGGAGTCTTTCTCGATATACGTATCACTCTGCGGTACATATGCCTCGGGCTGATAGTAATCGTAGTACGACACAAAATAGACCACGGCGTTGTTAGGGAAGAATTCCTTGAGCTCGCTCGCGAGCTGAGCGGCAAGCGTTTTATTGGGAGCCATGACCAGCGTCGGCTTCCCCAGGGCCTCAATAGTCTTAGCCATCGTGAAGGTCTTGCCCGAACCAGTCACGCCCAGCAAAACCTGATAGCGATCTCCGTCCCTCACACCCTGCACAAGCGACTCAATGGCCTTAGGCTGGGAACCGGCGGGCTCGTATGGAGACACGACCTTAAACGGCACCTCAGAGCCCTCAACACCAAAACGTTTGAGCTCTCCTCCAACACGCTCAACTTCAAATTCCGCCATGGATACTCCTAACTCATATATCTGCAGTATACGCAGGCGGCAGGCATAGTCCTATACGAACCGATCGGGATAGAGGGTCTTGTAGCGAACCCAGGCATTATTGACACGAATCAGATACGCCTGCGTCTCGGGAAAGGTGATTGCATTATGAAGCGACGTGCTCTGCTGCGCCCATCCGTCGACATTGCCCATGCCGGCGTTATAGGCGGCAATGGCACTGTCAGTCGACCCGTTAAAATACGTTAGAAGATACGAAAGATACGCACAACCAAACTCGATGTTCGTAGCGGGATCGTTAAGGTCGCCGGCTGAATACTCGCTGCCATCGACAAGACCCTTGGCAATCATATCCTGGGCAGTCTCGGGCATCAGCTGCATCAATCCCCGTGCGCCTTGATTCGACTCAGCCTCGGGATCCCAATTCGATTCCGACTTTATGACAGCGCACACCAGATACGGATCAAGATTGTGCGAAATGCTCGATTGCTTTACGTACGCCTCATAGTCAATTGGATACAAAGGCTTAAAGAAGGCGGCAGGAGCATACGAGTAGACGAGCGAAATCAGGCCGAAGACAAACATAACGACAAGTGGCGCCACGCGATACCACGTAAAGAAACGTGTCTTAGGCATCGGCCTCATCCTTATCCACTACATCCCCGAAGCCATGTCGCACAAGCCATGCGTCCAGTTGTTCAAAGAGCGAGTTATCGCCTGCCGCATTATCGATTACCGTCGTAGCGAGGTTGCAAAGCGAAGCCTCATCAGGTTGGCATGCAGAGCGCGCATCAAAATCAGAGGACTCCATACCACGATGAATGGCACGCTCGCGACGAACAGCTAAAGGAGCGCTGATAACCAAAATTTCATCAGCCAGGCCAAAAGCATCCTCAAAACCAGTCGGGGCAGAAACCTCGACAACCGCAAGGGGATAACGGGGGGACGAAACCGTGCAGCAAACCGGATCAAGGATCCTCAGCGAAAGCTGTTCGATGAGAACCGGATGAACGATGCCATTGAGCCGAGCAACTGTATCAGGAGAGGCGAAAGCTCGAACAGCGAGGACATTGCGGCGAATGCCGCCCTCCCCGTCCAGAATGTCCCAACCGAATTCTTCCGCAAGGGCATTGACGATATCGGAGCCTGGCACATACAGCGATTTGGCAAGCTCATCCAGATCGATAAGCATGGCGCCATGAGATTCGAGATAGCGGCAGGCAGTCGACTTACCCGAAGCAATATTGCCCAAGACAAAAACGGTAAACATCAAGTCCTCCCTAACGCCAATGGGAGTTATTATCGCGCAAATACAAACGAAGGACTCAAAATACAGCCAAACAGTAAGACAAGCTAAACGAAGACGAGTTCGTGTATTGCAACTCTCTATCAAACGCAAAAAAAGGGGGAGGCCGCGAGGCCTCCCCCTTCTTCAGTTCAAGCGCACGG
>URWQ01000082.1 GCA_900551635.1 uncultured Collinsella sp.
TTATGGGAATTACATATCTCTGCTGGGGAATTACAGAGATTTATCTGGCGATTTTGCGCAGTATCGGACGTGTAACGATCAGTATGGCATTGAATATGCTGGCTTTTATATTGAATATTATCCTGAATGCCACTTTTATCTTCGGGCTTTTCGGCGCACCGAAGCTGGGGGCTTGAGTTCGAGCTTGTCACGCCGAACGGCACGTGGAGCCTGCGAAGCCCGCTGTTCGCCCTGTGCGGCAGCGGCACGACCGGGTGCCACAACCAGTTCCACGGCGGCGCGGGCCTCAGGGCCGAGTGGCGCTGGCGCTCCAAGGTGTACGAGGAGGCCTGGTGGACGGGCCAACTGCTGGAAGTCTACGAGCCGCACCACCAGGGGCTGTACGAGTACGGCTATTGGGCGATAACCGACGAACACGGAAACGAAATGATTCGAGAAGGGAAATGACCATGGAGATCAAGACTTGCGAGCAGTACGTGCTCGCACAGCTGTTCGACCAGCAGGACGAGAACGACATGCTCAACCGCGAGCTGAAGTACCGCGACGAGCGCATCGACGAGCTGACCGGGCAGATTGATGCCATCGAGGCGGCGCACGGCTCCGCGATGCAGCAGGCCATCCGCAAGGCCGGGCGCGATGCGCTCATGAGCCACTGCACGGGATACGCGTGCGAGGTGACCGACGGCGAGACGTTCGAGGACTGGTGCCTTGAGAATGTGCGCAAGTACTACCTGCCCGAGGGCATCAGCGTGCTTGCGTTCATCAAGGAGTTCGAACCTGAGCTTCGCGCGAAGTACGACAAGCAGGCTGCCGAGGCGCGCGAATGATACGCATCTACGAGCGCTCGCTCTGCCAGAGCTACGCAAGCGCATACCGGCAGGGCATCGAAATCGCCACCACGGGCACCGAGGAAGAGGCGCTGTCCATCGTCGAGGCCCTGACCGACGACAGCTACCAGTGCTTCGCACTGCTGGAAGACGGAACCGTGCTCGACCTGCGGGGCCGGTTCCCCGGTTGCGTGGAGTTGGGCTGTGAGGAGGAACGCGATGGCAACCGAGATTGAGCCGCTGATTATGCCGTTCGACCCGCTTTGGGTCACCACCAGCAAGCGAGAGTACCGCGAGGCCGTGCGCAGGATGGGCGAAGAGCCGGGAGACACCAAGGGCAAGGACGGCCTCACCAGCTGCATCCCGGGCAAGGGGTGCGTGATCTGGATCAGCCGCAAGGTGAAGGCCCCGGACCTGTACGCGCTCGCCGCCCACGAGGCGACGCATGCGGCGTGCGACATGCTTGCCAGCATTGGGGAGGACACGCCCGCCGCCGAGGAGCTGGCCTACATGGTGCAGTCCATCACGGCGGGAATCATCATCGCCTGCGAGGGCCGCAGCGATGGCTAACGCCAAGGTGTTGCGGAAAGCGCAACTGCTGCGCCTGATGGTTGACGAGTTGTGCGACAACATCGAGGCCCGAGAGGCTAGCGAGTCGTGCCTGCACACCTACGGCAGCCTCGGCTACGGCCTGGAAGACGGGCAGGGCAAGACCCAGATACAGAACGACATACGCAGGTGCAGGAGAACGCTCCTCGACCTGTGGAAGCTGATAGGAAAGGAAATCTGATGACCGACGAGAAGAAAACCGAGACCGCCAAGGAAGCCGCAACCGTGAAGAAGGCCATGATCTCGCAGCCGATGGCCGGCAAGACAGACGAGGAGATCGTGGCCACGCGCGACCTCGCCGTGGCGAAGCTGCGCCAGATGGGCTACGAGGTCGTGAACACCCTATTCACCGACGAGTGGTACAGCGACGAGGCCATGAAGGAGCGCGGCGTGGTGCAGGTTCCGCTGTGCTTCCTTGCGAAGTCGCTTGAGAACATGAGCCTGTGCCACGCGGCCTACTTCTGCAAGGGCTGGGAGGACGCCCGAGGCTGCAAGATCGAACACGACGCCGCCACCGCATACGGGTTGGAGGTGCTTTATGAGGAGTAGCGAGTTCTTCGCCGAGGCAGCCAGCATGACGGTGGATGCCGTGAAGGCGTTGGCCGAGTGCTTCGCGCGGGCGTTCCTCCAAGCGGCGAAGGCAATACGCAAGCTGGCGAAGCGGCTCGACCCGAGGTGGCAGCGCCGATATTGCCGCGCGCTAGCGCGATCGCGCCGCAACAACCTGTACCTGAAAAGCATAGGAAGGTGCCGATGATGATTGACGACGCGACGCGCAACAGCGTTGCCGACCAGCTTGAACACGATGCAGTCTACCTCGACGGCTCGTCTCTATCCGAATGGTGGGCACGCCTTCAGTCTGTGGCATGCAACTATGAAGATTTCCCCGATCCGCGCTCCTTGTTCACGCGCCTGGCGGGACTCATCAGGCCGAACCCCATCAACGGAAGCACGTCCGACGGCTATCACACCTTTGACGAGCTATACCACCACCGAGCCGTGCTATTTTCCGTCGTCGTTTCGGCGTTTCCCGACAAGGCATGGAAAGCGAAGGCGCACAGCGACGGCACCATGTATGGCGGCATGTTCATCGTCGGCATCGACACGCCAGACGGCCAGGCCACCTATCACTACGACATCGATCCGTACTGGGGTATGTTCCGCTGCAAGGAGCTTGACCGAGCGCCAGAGTGGGACGGCCACACGCCAGAGCAAGCTATTGAGCGCATAGGCAAGCTGACCGGCCTTATCGACCGCGCGACCACGCACCTTGTCCTCGATGAAGACGGCCGCACGTGTTGCGCAAAATGCTGATGCGACTACCTATGCATGAGCAGCGCGACGTATTGCCCAGATTGCGGCGCGAAGGTCGCCAAGAATGGCTAGAGGCAGGACGAAGCGGTTTACCGAAAGCGAGCTGCGCGAGAGGCGAAACCGCCAATGGTGGGAATCCCGCGCCCGCTGCGGCTATGCGACCGTCTGCCCTCTGTGTGGCGGGTACACACTCTCGAAAACCGGCTATCACGCGGGCTGTGCCAAGAAGGCAGGGATCAAGATTCCAAGGCAGCGAATGAAGCGAGCTTTATTGATTGCCAAAGAGCGTCAGAAGATCCCCGTTGCCCAGATGGCTGGCCCGGTGGGCGCCGTTGTCCGCGACGATAGCGTGCGATTCGAGTCGGCTGGCGCGGCGGCGCTCGCGACATACGGGTATTGCGGCAGCTCGAACATCGTGAGGGCCGTCAGAACGGGATGCAAGGCCGGAGGTCATTACTGGAAACGAGCCGACGAGGAGGATAAATGACCAACCAATACGTATTCAACCCCGACATACACGACGAGTGGAAGCCGCCTGCGCACCGCTGCGAGAACTGCGCCCACCACGAGCACGACGTTGTGCCGATCGTTCATTTCGACGTGGACGGCAACGAGGTCGGCAGCACTACCGGCACGCGCTGCTACTGCAATTACGGCGGGTCATGAAGCCCAGGCCGCCTATCTGGATGAGCAGGAGTATCACCACCTGCCCGAAGCCGGACCAGTAAGTCGCCGTGTCCACCAGCACGAGGCCCGTGACGCACGAGGCGCTGCAAACCGACGTGCCTCACGACATGCGTGGCGGCACCTACGCCATGGGCGGCACTACCGGTCTCTGGCTGAACGTCACCTACAACTACGGCAAGCACTACTACCGTGTGCTCGGCGACAAGGGCATCCGCACCATCTACGGCATGACGGGCGCGGAGTCCATCCCCGTGCTCGAAGCGGCAGCGGTCAAGCTGTCCGACGAGGTTTCGGACGACTACTGGGAGGCCACCGAGGGCAACGCCAAGCGCCCGCTGCTTCAGCTGGCGGCGATGGCCCGCATGCGCCCAGACGGCGTTTGGGACGGTGACTGACGATGGCGAGGGTGATCGCGACGCAGGAGGTGCCGGAAAACTGCTCGACATGCCTTTACGGGAAGTTCTACGGCTGCAGCCATGCCGACCGCCAGAAGGATTGGACGTACTACCGCTTTTGGCAAGGCCTGAAGCCCTGCCCGAGCTGGTGGCTTGACCAGAACCGGTTCGAGAGGGCGTGATGAAATGGTTGACTTCGAGCCGCCTAGCGGCTGGAACCTGCCGCCGGGATGCTTCGAGTCCGACCCGCGCGCGCCGTGGAACCAGGAAGAGCCGAAGACCTGTGGGAACTGCTCGCACTGCCTGGAAGGCTGCTGCGATTTCGGGATATGCGGGCTTGAGTTCGAGGATGCGTTCGACGAGGCCGACCACGAGGTGAAGACCACGCCGTGGAAGGCTGCGCTCTGGGCGCGTGATTGGATCGTTGAGCACTACAAGGATGAGCAGGAGGACGTGTGCGACCGATGGGATGGCTAGCGACCGCCGCCATGGCTTTGCTGCTGTGAGTCCTCGCCATTGAGGCCTGGGCGATACGGATGCTGGCGGCGGGGCTGGTTCTCCTGGCCCTGCTCGCCTGCGGATAGGAGGCGCGTTGCGAAACGTGAACTGGGGCTGCCTGGCGTTCCTCGCCGTGGCCCTGATTATTGATGCTTTTGCCGTGTGGGCGGCTTCGTCGCTCGCGCGCTGGATGATTGGAGTATGACATGCAAGACTGCGTGATCTTGGGCAGCGTCGCCACGTTCGACGGCGTTGCGCCCGACAAGGCCCAAGCTCTGAAGGTGCTTGAGGAGGCTTCCGAGGTGTACAACGCCTGGCAGGTGTGGGACGAGTGCCGCGACGACGAGGCCAAGGCCGAATGCCGCCAGTCCCTCATGGAGGAGTGCGCCGACGTCGTGCAGGCGACTGTCAACCTCGTAAAGGCATGCGGCTGCGACGACATGCGCCTGCACCTCATGGACTGCGAGGACAGAAACCGCAAGCGCGGGCGCATCACCGGCTCGAAGCCCTATCCTGGTGCCTGCGGGCGCGAGGGTTGCAAGCGCTTCGTGTTCGTGCCAATTCCTCGCCCCTATGGGGTGCTGAGCAAGATCAAGGCCAAGATTGGGGGCCTGAAGTGAATCGCGCGCAGAAGGTCATAGCCGCCGTGGTGTATGCCGGTAGCCTCGTGGCTGTGTCGCTCGCAATGATCGGGGTTTGTTCCCTGCTGGCTCGCTGGGTTGCCAGTATATGGGGGCTTGTGTAGCCCCTGAAGGCATGAAGAAGCCCCCTAGAATCGAATCTAGGGGGCTTTCTGCTGCCTGCTGCTATCTGCTCTGCCCTGTGGCCTTCTCGGCTGCTATAGCCTTCTCTAGGTCTCGTTTGGCCTCGCTGATGATCTGCAAAAGCTCGTGCCACTGCTTCGGCTCTCGGTCTTTCATGGCTTGCCTTTCTAGTTGTATGTGTCGCAGATGCTCGGGGTGCCGTCCCATAGGGTGAGCCGGTACCCGCATAATTCGAGTTCGGGGCTGTTCTTCGCCCTGCCGTAGTCCCTGACCTTGAGGCGCTTCCCGTTGTCGCTCGCCTCGCGGCCCATGATCGGGTCATAGGTGAAGCAGTTCGGCAAGGGCATGTACTTGCGCTCCCACCCGTAGGCGTCGGCCAAACCCTCGAAGGTGCTTTCTATGGGCCTGATCGTGGCTGTTTTCGCTGTGGCCTTGATGGCCTGGTAGAAACTGCCCTCGCATTCGAAAATGTCGCCTGCTTTTACCTGCATGGTGTGCCCCTTTCTAAAGATCGGGGCAAGGCCTGAAGCCCTGCCCCTATGTCGTTCTGCTATGCCGGGAGGAGGTTGCCCCTCGGGGCCTCCACGCGCCGGCTGCGCACCGCGTCGCGCCCCTGCTGCATGCCTCGGCTTATGCTGTCGTTGTTGGATGCCTTGAGGCCTCGCTTATGGGATCGCCCAAGCCCCAGGCCCTCGAAGTAGTCCTCAACCTCCTTGGGGCAAACGATCATCAGCTCGAAGCACTGCTTCTCAAGCTCGGCGCGCACCCCGGCGATGAAGCCGATAACGAAGTTCGAGTAGGCGTCGGGGTCGGTGTACGCAAAGTCCTGATACTCGTTTGCCAGCCTGTGGCAGGTTTCGAGCAGGTTCGCGTAAACAATCTCCGCCGCCTCGCTGTCGGCCTTGTAGCCGACGAACACGAACTCGTACTTGCGGGCCGTCACCCTACGCTGGTACACCTTGCACCTGAAGTTGTCGGCGATGGTCTGCGCCAGGCACGGCGCCCACGCCTTTGCCGTCCACCCGGTGGTGGTCTCGGTCACCCGCTTCACCTCGTCGGCAAGCTCCCACTCCTCCACGCCGTTGTCCGCAATGAGCTCCTGGGCCTTGAGGGCGAACTGGATGGCCTCGGCCTCGTTGCAGCCGTTCTCCACGCTGTGCTCGCGAAGCTTCTTGATCTTCTCGATGATCTTTTCTCGTTCCATGGTCGAACCCTCCTTAATGGGAGGGGCTAGGCCCCTCCCGGTAGTGATCTGTTACTTTTCCCAGAGGTAGCCGAACGCCTCGGCTATCCTGGGAACCTCGGTAACCTTCTTGGGTGTGAAATTGGTCTCGCGCTCGAAGTAGTTCAGGCCGTATTTGCGGTTGATCTCCTCAAGCTCTGCCAGGTTGAAGTAGCCCATCTCGGGGACTGCCCCGAAGACGAACCCGAACATGTCGCCGGTCTCCTCGTCGTACTCGGTGGCATAGAAGTCCCAGCCGTTGAAGCAGCTGAACCAGTGGCCGTAAACCACGGTCTCGGCCTTCTTGCCGTCTTGCGAGTAGAGGGTTGATTTCCGATCTCAGCCGAACACATTGAGCAAATAGGCCGTTCCCGCACC
>URWQ01000083.1 GCA_900551635.1 uncultured Collinsella sp.
GAAGCGCTCATAGGGCACGACGGGGGCCAGAAGCCCGGCGAATTCCTCGTAGTGCTCCTGCAACTTGGCGTAAGCGCGGGCCTTGCGCTCTTCCTCGGCCTGGTCGAGCTGCGCCTTGATGTTGTCGGCGGCTTCGTCGATGATGGCCGTGATCTGCTTGCAGCGCTTCTCGAAGGCGTCGAGCGGCTTGCTGTACTCGCGCTTCACGGCCTTGCGGCGCTCGTCGATCTCCTTCTTGAGGCCGTTGAGGTAGCTGCGGTCGTGCTTGGCCTCTGCGATGTTCTCCTTCTTGGTGAGGTCGTAGGTCGCTCCATCGTAGGCCTCGACGGTCTTGCGCACGTGGGCTTCGAGCGCGTCGAAGTTCGCCTCGATGACGGACGGCTTGTAGGCCACGGTCAGGCTCGATGCGTCCTGCTCCTCGATGACCTCGGCCACAACGTTCTCGGCTTCGTTACTCATCCCAGACCTCCCCGGTCTCGTCGTCGAAGTCCATGGCCTGCTGGGTGTCCTCGGCGGTCAGGATCACGTACTTGCCGTTCTTCCTCATCATGGGGAAGGCGTTCGCGTCCTCCATAAGTACCTCGAACTGCAAGGTGGCCGTGCCGCCCTTGATGGTGGCCTGCTTGAAGAAGGCGCGGATGCTCACTGCGGATGCCACGGCTAGTCCTCCTTCTTCACGCCGAAGATGATGCTCATGACGTGCTTGGCGGCCTGCTCGGTCTCTTTGCGGCGCGCCTGCTCCACAAGCTCCCGGTTGGTGTTCTCGTTGACGACCTGGTAGCCCTTGGCGCGCACGTCCTCGGGGTAGCTTTCAAGCGCGGCCTCGGCCAGGGCGATCATGGCCCACCAAGCGCCCGCGTCCTTCTCGTTGGCCTCGGCCTCGCCGCCCGCCACAATGAGGGCGTTCACGGCGATGCAGCTGGTGAGGTCGATAAGCGTCTCGATGCTGTCGGTGCGGCTCATGCCGTCGTTCACGTTGTTCTCGAAGTGCTTCATTTCTTCTCCTTCACGTACTCCTCGACGAAGTACTCGATGTAGATGCTGATAAACGGTTGCGTCCCGTGGCAGGGCCTCGGGCGCTTGTCCACGGTGCAGGTGATCACCTGCTGGTCGTCCTTGAAGGCAAGGCCGTTGAGCGAGTCGCAGACGAGCTTGCCCACGTTGTCCCAGTCGGGCTTTCCCATGTCGGAGCGCCCTTCCCAATACTTGGGGTTGCTCTTAGCGAGCGGTCGGTAGGTGGATATGCGCATCCTCACGGGGCCGTCGTGCCCGGCGAAGGTCTCGCCGTATTCGGCCCGCCACGCGTCGCGCACCTCCTTCTCGGCCTTCAGGGTCTTGGTGGGGGTGTAGGTGCGGTGGTTGCGGTAATCGGTGCGGGGGCGCTGCTTGCCCACGACCTCGCGAACCGGAACCACGACCCGCTCCGTCGCCGCCAGCGTTTGAACCCAGCTCATTCGCTGAAACCGTCCGACTGGCTGCGGTGCTTGTTGAAAGCGCCCTTCAGCTGCGGGTAGCGGGCCTCCATGATGCGGGCCAGGCTCGGGGCGATGCCGTTCTTGCAGGCCACGTGCAGCTCGTTGCGCACCATGTTCACCAGGTAGTTGACCGACACGTAGCCCTTGCGGTTGAGCCTCACGGCGTTCTCCACCATGAAGTTCCAAGCGCCTGGGTTGTCCTCGATCCACTTGCGGGCCTCTTGGAAGTCCTGCTCGCCTGCGGAGCCGAGGCCGAATATCTCAAGCTGGTTGCTCTGCGGCTTGGGGCTGTAGCGCTCGTCGTTACGCATGGACGGCACCCGCCGTGGTCTCGTATGCCTGCTGGGCCGTTGCCACAGCGCCGTCCATCGTGGGGATTACCCACGCCCACAGGACGATGAGGAAGATGATTGTGGCGGCTAGGAAGCCGACCAAAACGCCAGCCTTGAACTGGGAGGCGTCCTGCATCTCCTTCGCGGTGGGACGGGGCTTGCGCTCGAATGGTATGATGGTCGAAGCATCGTTCTCGATGCGGTTCATGCGGGCGCTCGGAGTGTGGTAGCTGGGGGCGCTCGCTTTCTTTTTGCTTTGCATTTCGTGCTCCTTTCTGATGTTTCCGCAGGTCATAGCACGTGTGGCTTTTGGTGTGCCTATTTTTGCTTTTTCTTGGCGCGGCTCTTTGCGCTGTAGTAGCGCTGTCGCTCCTGGTTGTTCCTCTTCTCCCTAACCGCCTCCTCTCGCATGGCGTTGGCCTGCTCGGCTAGGTCGGACATGTGAAGTTCCTTCGTGCACTCGATGCACCAGCCATTGATTCGGTTCAGGGGACGGAATGTCCATCTGCCGCAGTTTGGGCACTGGCTCCGCTTGCGGAGTGAGAGTCCGCAGTGTTGCGCTTGCCACTTAACCGAGTCTTCCGAACGTCCCAGCGCCTTGGCTATCGCTTTAGCGCCCTCGCCCGCGTGCTCTTCGAGGTACTTGAGTTCACGTGTCGACCACTGCCTCATCGCGCCTGCTTCTCGCCTTTCTGCTCGCTTTCCCGGTACGCCTTGACCAGCACGTCGCACATGTGGTCGAATGCCAGCTCGCGCGGCGTTTTGGGCTTTTCTGCCTGCTGCTTGGTGGGCGTCTGCTGTTCGGCCATTTAGGCCACCGTCCTGTTCTCCGTAAGTCCAAGCAGGTAGTCTGCGGAGCAATGGAAAAGCTTCGTCATGGCTACGAGCTTCGAGCCGGGGATTTCACCGCCACTTTCGTAGCTAGCAACAGTGGCGCGGCTTTTGAGTCCGAGCTTCGTTGCCAAATCTTCTTGGCTAAGACCGATTCGAACTCGCTCGCTTGCGATCGGGTTCATATGCACCTCCATTTCACTATTTGTGAACTTCACAATTAGTGAATATAGAAGAACTTCTGACCTTTTGCAAGTAAGGAATTCACTATTTGTAAATTTTTTTGTACAATGTGCCTATAGAAGCAAGGAGGGCACAGTGGGCACGCAATTCCGTCTCAAGGAAACAAGACTCAAGTATGGGAAGAAGCAGCCCGAAGTGGCCGCTGTTCTCGGTATAGGTGTTCCCGCTTACTCGATGATGGAAAGCGGGCAACGCGAAATCAATGGATCAAAGCTCATAAAGCTTGCAAGGTATTACGAATGCTCCGTTGACGAACTATTGGGTACAGGGCCTTGGGATACTGGCGAACGGAAGGAATAACACATGGGAATGTTCAACAAAAGCGCCGCTAAGAAGATGGCTAGCGATGCGGACGAGTTCATCGTGAGCGACGGGAAGGTTCACGCCCTCGTGTTCCAGGTCGCGGGCAAGGCCATGTATTCGACCGCCACGCAGCTTGAGGACAAGGTTACCGAGCGCATCGACGGAACGTTGTCGCGCATCCAGGACAAAGGTTGTCAAGTCGTCGATGTCAAGATGGCCGTCAGCGCCAACACACGCGACAGCGACATGATGCTGTACTCGTTTACCGTCTTATATAGGTAAAGAAAAAAAGAAGCCCCACGGGGTCGTAGCGCTGCAACGCTGCCCGCGGGGCTTTTCCAAAGAACCTCTGAAAGGAGGCCGTTTCCAATTATGCCAAAAACTGCGGTGATATACGCCCGCTTTTCATGCAACAAGCAGCGCGAGGCCTCTATCGACGACCAGCTGCGCATCTGCCGCCAGTGGTGCCAGCGCGAGAGGTACGCCATCGTCGCGGAATACTGCGACTATGCCATAAGCGGGCGCACCGACGACCGCCCTGAGTTCCAGCGCATGGTGGCCAACGCGGGCGAGAGCGACATAGTGCTTGTGTACATGATGGATCGCTTCAGCCGTGGGGAGTACGACGCGCCAATATACAAGCGCGAGCTTGCCCAGCACGGCGTGAAGCTCGTCTCGGCGCTTGAGCAGATACCGGACAGCCCAGAAGGCATCATATACGAGAAGCTGCTCGAAGGCCTCGCCGCGTGCGAGTCGAAGAAGACCGCGATCCGCACGAGGCGCGGCATGGAGGGCAACGCGCTCAAGTGCAAGACCAACGGCGTGCGCGTGTTCGGCTACGCCAGCAACGAGGCCGACGAGTACGTGATCAATGAGGACGAAGCAGCTTTCGTGCGCGAGGCGTTCAAGCGGCGCATAGCAAAGGAGACCACCAACTCGATAGCACGCGACTTCGCGGCACGCGGGGTCAAGACCTCGCAGGGAAACCCGTGCGGCTACTCGATGGTCGAGCGGATGGTAAAGAACCGGAAGTACACAGGGCGCTACGAGTGGGGCGGCGTTGTCAAAGAGGGCGGCATGCCCGCGATCATCGACGAGGTGACGTTCATGGAGGCACAGGGCATACGCGCGGCCAAGGAGCGCAGCGCGGAGAGCTGGGGCGACTTCGCCCTTTCCGGCAAGGCGATCTGCGCGGGCTGCGGGCGCAACCTGCAAGGCGTGAGCGGGCGCGGGCGCGGCAACCGCAAGTACGAGTACTACCGCTGCCACGACGGATGCGTTAAGCCCGTCAGGCGCGAGGAGCTTGAGGGCGAGATCGTCAAGGCGCTGCGGGCTCTTCTGCAAGACCGCGAGGAGGCCTTGAGGATAGCCCGCATGGTGGCGGAAAGCTCGGACGGGGCAGAGGTGGCGGCGAGGCGCAAGCAGGCCGCCCAATCGCTCTCGGCCGCCGAGCGCGGCCTGAAGAACATCCTGAACGCCATCGAACAGGGCATAATCGCCCCGGGCGCGAAGGAGCGCATAGCGGAGCTTGAGCATCAGCGCGACCGCGCCAAGCTCGACCTTGAGGCGATCAGGGACGATCAGATAGACCCCGAGCGGCTGGCCGACTTCCTGCAATGCGGCTCCGCCCTGGACGACGCGACTCTATTGAAGGCGTTCGTATACCAGGCGAGCGTGAGCGACGAAGAGTGCATAGTGACGCTGAACTACGACGTGGAAAACAACGAACCCGCCAGACTTGACATCCAGCGGGTTCGTACAAAATGCAAATGGTGCCCCCAGCGGGATTCGAACCCGCGATATCCACCTTGAAAGGGTGGCGTCCTTGGCCGCTAGACGATGGGGACAGCGGGAAAGAGTATAGCAGACTTTTTTAGCCGTTCACATATCGTTGGCAAACTGAAAAACCACCACAAAGGAGTAGGTTTCTATTCCGATTTTCAAATATCTCAATCTGTAATATCTGGGCGGGCAAATCGGCTCTATTTGTTATAGATCGAGACAGACGGCGCACGTCGGGACGAACATCTCAATCTGTAACAGTAAGACGACTTTCAACGGCCTAGATGTTACAGATCGAGACAAACAAACGTGGCAGATCAAAACCACCACAAAGGTGCCTGTCCCCTTTGTGGTGGCGAGGCGTTAGGGGAGGAGCTTCATCGCGGCGTCGTGGGCGGCGTGCTCGTAGGTGTCGTCGAGGGGCTTGAGCGGCAGCAGGGCGGCGGCCTGCGAATCGCCGCGGCGCTCGAGGGCGTGCGCGATCAGCCAGTCGGCGAGTTCGGGGTTCTTGGGCAGCGCCGGCCCGTGCAGGTACGTGCCGATGACGCCCTTGTAGATCAGACCCTCAAGGCCATCGTCGCCGTTGTTGCCGGTGCCCGTGACGACGGACGTTCCGAGTGGCGTGGCCTCTGCATCGAGCAGGGTGCGGCCGCCGTGGTTCTCAAATCCCACAAAGGGCTCGGGTGCCAGATCGGTTTTGACGGCTACGTTGCCGATCAGGCGGTCGGAGCCGCGTACGGTTTCGGCGGCAATGACCCCCAGACCCTCAATGCGATTCTCACCCATATAGTACGAACGCCCGAGCAGCTGATAGCTGCCGCAGATGGCGAGCAACGAACCGCCATCCTCAACATAGGATGCGACCTTGTCTTTTTGAGCGAGCAGTTCATGTGCGACCGCCAGCTGGTCGCGGTCGGAGCCACCGCCCATCATGACGATATCGGCATCGGTCAAATCAAGCGTTTCGCCCATACGGACCTCGTCCACGCGCACGGGAATGCCGCGCCAAGCGCAGCGGCGCTCGAGCGCGATAACATTGCCGCCGTCGCCATAGAGGTTAAGGGCATCGGGATACAGGTAGACGATGCGCAGCGGGCGCGAAAGCTCGACTGGCGCGATGCCGACAGGAAGAGCGCTGCCGTCGGCACGGGCTATGGCGCGGGCAGCAACAGCGTCGGCAGTGGCGCCCTTCAGTCCGTCGAGTTCCTTGACCAGCGGCGGGAAGGCCGTGTAGTTGGCGACGGCGTAGAAGGTGGCATCGGCGGCCTCGTCTGCCACGGCGCCAATTGCCTGCGCGACGTCCGAGATAATCGCGGCATCGATGCCGGCGTACTTGAGGCGCACCTGCATGTCGTGCGCGCGCGTGCCTCCGGCAAAGGCGACAAGACCCGGCGTGTCGGCGATGCGCTCAAAGTCGACGTCGTAGATCCACGATACATCGTGTCCGTCGGCGTCATTGTCGTTAAGGAAGAAAGCGCAGAGTCTGCCGCCTGCCGTCTTGATGGACTGGATTTGTCGATCGAAGCCTACGGGATTCTTAGCCAGGTTGGCCTCGACGGTGCGGCCGGCGATATCCCAGCGCCCCATACGTCCGCCGGCGGGGACGTAGGCATCGAGCGTAGGCTGTAGAAGCGCCGTATCCACGCCCAACTCGTGCGCGGCAAAGAAGGCGGCGGCAACGTTGTAGACCATGTACAGGCCGTTGTAGCGTGTGGCG
>URWQ01000084.1 GCA_900551635.1 uncultured Collinsella sp.
AAGTGCTACCTTCTCCGGCCCACCGGGTCGGGCGTGGCCGTCGAAGGGATGGTCAAAGCGCACGTCGCGGGCATAGCCCGAGCCACGCATGAGCGGGCCGACCGGCGAGAAGTCGCGAGCGATCTTGCGGTCCAGAATGCCGATGCCACTCGTACGCTCAATAAAGTTGGGCGTGGAGAGCAGCATGTCGACGAGTTCCTGAACCTCGGAGCGCAGCTGGTGGATGGTCGTGAGCGTGGAGAGCTTCTGCTCGGCCAAAATGTCGCGACGCACGCCGCCGATCACGTTGAGGCCGTAGGTCTTGCGGTGACCGGAGAGCTTCTCGGCCAGGTCCATGGACTTCTCGCGGACGCGGAAGAACTGCTGGAAGCCGGAGTCGAAGCCCGTGTAGTGCGACGCCAGGCCAATGTTGAGCAGATGCGAGTGCAGACGCTCGACCTCGAGCATGATGGCACGGATGTACTGGGCGCGCGGCGGGACATGAATGCCCTGGGCGCGCTCGACGGCCTCGGCATAGCCCCCCGAGGGGGCGCAGCCGCAGATGCCGCAGATGCGGTCGGCGAGGAACGTCACAGCGTCATAGTTCAGGCGCGTCTCGGCGACCTTCTCCATGCCGCGGTGCACATAGAACAGACGGTAGTCGGCGTCGACGATCGTCTCGCCCTCGACGAACAGGCGGAAGTGGCCGGGCTCGTCGGAGGTAATGTGCAGCGGGCCCATGGGGACGAGCGTGGTCTCCTTGCCCTTGGTGTCGGCCAAGAACTCGTAGTTTTCCATGTCGCTCGCGGGAGCGGGACGGAAGGGGTAGTCCATGGAGTCTTTGCGCAGCGGGTACAGGCCGCTGGGCCAGTCATCGGGCAGCACCAGGCGGCGACGATCGGGCAGACCCTCGGGAATCAGGCCGAACATATCGCGCAGCTCGCGCTCGCCCCACACGCAGGCGGGGACGAACGGCGTCACGGACGGGAACGTCATCTTGGCGGGATCGACCTCGGTGCGGACGGTCACCCAGCCGGGATCCTCCCCCTCCATGGAGATGACGTAGTACACGGCGTAACGGCCGCACAGGCTGCGCTCATCGTTGCCGATGATCACAGGAATCCAGCCGTAGCGCTCGTAGTACAGGTAGTGGACGGCCTCGGGCAGCTTGTCCTGCTTGACGGTAATCGTCAGCTGGTCCTCGCACTGCCACTCGACCTTCTCGATGCAGCCCGGAACGGCGCGGCGCAGGGCCTCGACATGGCTCTCGCAGCGACGGGCATACACCTTGTTCTCAGTTTCAATCATTCGTTACTCCACCTCGCTCTGAGCGGTCTCGGTACCGAACACAGCGCGGTACATCGGCGTCGCGTGAAGTTCCTCGGTGCTCTGCTCGAGCACGATGCCGGTCGCGGTCTCCACACCGTGCACGAGAGGCAGCGGGGTGGCGATGCCAAACCACAAGATCATGACAGCCAGGATGACTTCGGGGATAAGCATGAGAGCCGGGGCCTCATGCTTGCCCATGCCCTGGGGTGCATGGCCGAATACCGACTTGAGTGCGATGCGGGTGAGCGCGGAGATGGCCACGGTAAGACCGAGGGCGACCACGACGACCAGCCACATGGGACCGGCGGTAACACCGGCGACAAAAGTCAGGAACTCGGAGATGAACATGCCAAAGGGCGGGAAGGCACCAAGACCGAGCAGCGCCAGGACGGCGAGCGCGGCGGTTGCGGGAGCAACCTCGACAACACCCTGGATCTTGGCCAGGCTACGCGTGCCAAAGGCGTGCTGGATGTTGCCGGACACGCAGAAGGCAAGCGTCTTGGTAAAGCCGTGGAACACGCAGTGCAGCAGGGCCGCGGCGATACCCAGCGGGCCACCGATACCCAGGCACAGGGCGATAACGCCCACGTTCTCCACAGACGAGTACGCAAAGCGGCGCTTGAGGTCGTCCTGGCGAAACATCGAGAGTGCCGCCACCAAAATGGACAGCGTGCCGACGATCAACAGCAGAAGTTGCGGATACTCGGCACCCACGGCCTGGATGGTAAAGCCGTAGAAGCGCATGATCACAAGCATGGCACACTTAAGCAGAACACCCGAGAGCAGGGCCGAGACAGGGCTCGGAGCCTGGGAGTGGGCATCGGGCAGCCAAGTGTGCATGGGGAACAGGCCAGCCTTGGTGCCAAAGCCGATCACGATAAACGCAAAGGCGAGGCGCATGAGCGTCGGGTCGAACTGGTCGGCATACGGCAGCACGCACGATAGGAATGCGGCCTCGTGGGCGTTGGGAATCACGTCGGCGGCGTTGGCGTAGATCAGCAGCGTACCGAACAGGCCAAAGGCCACGCCGGCGGTGCAGACCATCGCATACTTCCAAGAAGCCTCGAGGGCCGTCTTGTTCTTGTAGATACCCACGAGGAACACGGTGGAAAGCGTGGTTGCCTCCACGGCGGCCCACGTGAGGATCATGTTGTTGGACAGGCACGCGAGCAGCATGGTGAACACAAACAGGCTAAACAGCGCAAAATACTGCTTGGCGCGCTCGGCGGGCATGGAGCCCTCCTCGATATCGGCCTTTACATAGGGCAGCGAGAACAGCCCGGTAAGAAAACCGATAAAGCCGATGAGCAGCACAAAGATGGCGCCCAGCGAATCGAGGTGGAACCACAGGCCAAGAGCGCTCGCGGTGTCGCCGCTCATAAGGACGTCACCGGCCGTCACAATCGACAGCACCAGGACGGCTGCGACGGAGACCAGGTTGAGACCGGCAAACACGTTATAGGACGTGTTCTTGGGCAAAAACGCCATGACCAGCGAGAACACCAAAGGAGTCGCGAGCAGGGCGAGAATCAACGTTTCCATGGACTACCCCCTCAGCTCGGACAGGTCGCGCGCATCGAGCGAGTGGGAGTCGTCCCAAATGCGACGCACGACGATGGACATGATGATGACGGCAAAGATAGCGTCGGTGGCGATACCGATCTCGATGATCTCGGGAGCGGTGGGGGCCAAAAGCGCGAGCGTCACATGGCTGCCGTTTTCCATAAGGCAGTATCCAAAGATCTGCTTCATGATGTTGCGCTGCGAGATGATGCAGGTGAGGCCCACAAAGAAGTGAGCGAAGCTAATGGCGAGCGCAGGCGTTGCGACCTCGGCCGTGGGCAGGCTGATCTGCGTCACGACGGCAAAGCAGATCGCGACCTCGACGGCGATGATGCAAATGGCCCACGCGGGCTTAAGGCCGGCCTTGAGCGATGCGTCGCTCGGCTCGCCCATCTTCTTATATGCGCGGTTGAGGATATAAGGGACCAGGACGACCTTGGTGATAAAGGCAGATCCGGCCCACATAAGCAGCTCCTGCGCACCGGTGGTGACACCGAGCGTGGCGAGCAATCCCACGAGCACCAGCGACTGCACCGCATACCAGCTGATGGCGTGCTTGATGTTCTTGGAGACGACCACCATGGTGGACGTGACGATCAGAAGGCCGCCAAGGATGTTGACGATCGAATAACCCATGTCGTTCTACCTCCTAACCGATCCAGCTGGCCGAAAGCGGGCCGCTGACGATAACCATGATGATGAGCACGATGAACACGAACGCCATCGCGCGGGGAAGCGGGGCTCCCGCAGCAACCTCGTCGCTCGGCTCGCCGGGCAGGCAATAACCCATCCACTTGAGGAACCAGGCAAAGGTGGCGACGGTCTCGGCAACCATGATGCACACGAGCACCAGGATCGCAACGTTGCCGGCACCCACAGAAAAGCCGCCGGCGATGATCTGGAACTTCGAGAAGAACGTGTTCATGGGCGGCACGCCGGCAATGGCGAGCGCGGCGACACCAAAGCCCACGCCCGAGATCGGGTACTTCTTTACGATGCCGCGAAGCTTGGGCAGCATACGCGTGCCGAGCGTAAAGGAGAACGAACCGGCGATCAGGAAGAACAGGGTCTTAGCGAAGGCGTGGTTAAAGATGTGGCACACGGCACCGTCAAAGGCCAGCTGGCTGCCAAAGACCGAAAGGCCCAGACCAAAGAACACATAGGAGAGCTGGGCGATCGTGGAGAAGGCCAGCAGGCGCTTCATGTCCTTTTGCGGCAGGTACATAAGGAAACCAAAGAGCATGGTGACCATGGCGTCGATAATGGCGACCCAGCCCACGATCTCGGGGACCTCACCGGCAGAGACAAGTGCACGCGCGAACACGCACACGCCGACCTTAACCATCGAGGCGCCATGCAGGTAGGCCGAAACAGGCGTCGGCGCCTCCATGGCCGAAGGCAGCCACATGTACATGGGAACCTGTGCGGACTTGGCCCAGGCCGCAAACAGCACGAGCAAAAGGACGATAGCCTTGAGCTTGGCGTCGAGGCCGGCAATCGCGGTGATGGCGAAGGTGCCAGTGTGGGCAAACACGATGGCGGCGCCCAGATACAGGCCGAGCGCACCGATATGCGTGATGATAAGGGCCTTCATGCCGGCCTTCTTGGCCGTAGGCGTCATGTAGTAGCTAATGAGGCCCCAAGAGCACGCACCCGTGATCTCAAAGAACACGAGCTGGCCCAAAAGGGTCGAGCTGTACACAAGGCCGGCCATGGCGCCGATGAAGGTCGCGAGGTACGCGTAGAAGCGACGACGCGGTGCGTCGGGATGCTCACGGTTATTCTCGCTCATATAGGGAATCGAATAAATCACGACAAGCAGGCCGATACCCACAAAGGCGGGCGCGAGCAGCGTGCTCATGCGATCGAAGGTGAATCCCATGACGAGGGTCTGCCCAAACGAGATCAGGGGGACCTGCGTGTCGGGCATGCCGGCGCCAGCGAAATTCGCGGCGAGGGCGATGGTGCAGACCGTCGAGACGGCGGCACCCAAAACGCTGAACCACTTGGCGTACGGACGGGGGAACAGGGCGACGAGCACCGAGGCCACCATCGGGGCCGCGATAGCGACCAAGCCGAGAAGGGACAGACTGACTGCAAATGACATTGTTTCTCCCTTCTCCTACACACCGACGACCACGAAGACAAACGCCAGCACGGCGATGCCAACGACGGCCCAAGTCTGATTACCGAGCACCTTAAAACGCGAGCGCGAGCAGGAGTTCTCGATAACGCCGCATACGACAAAGTCGACCAGGCACTTCACCAGGAAGATGACTGCGCCCAGAACAGCGGCTGCGCCTACGGTCGCGGGCTCGCCCCAGGGGACGAAGATCGCGCAGAACCAGGCGACGACCAGGACCTGCTTCATGGACATGGCGAGCTTGGCCATCGCAAGCGACGGGCCGGAAAGCTCGGCGAGCGGGCCCTCCTGAAGCTCCTGCTCGGCCTCGGCCTGATCAAACGGCAGCTTGCCGAGTTCCATGTAGCAGGCAATCGCAAAGGCGATGCCGGCGAGGATTACGGCGACCGGCGCGTCGATGGCGCCCGTCATGATGTGCTGACCCATGGTGGCGATGTCGGTGGAACCGCACACCAGGGCGGCGGCAAACAGCGCCAGCAGCATGGACGGCTCGATGAGCACGCTCATGAGCAGCTCGCGGACGCCACCTATACCGGCGTAGGCGTTGGACGAACCGCAGAGGGCGAAGAAGAAGCGGGCGAGCGCCAGGCTGTACATGATGGTGATGGCGTCACCAAAGACCGGGATGGGGCTTTGCGCCGTAAAGAGCGGCAGGCCCATCGCGAGCATAAAGGCGACGGCGAAGAACAGCGGCGGCATAATGCGCAGCGCAAAGCTCGCGTCCTCGCTCTGGGACTCGGGGCGCGCAAAGAGCTTGGCCAGGTCGCGATAGTCCTGCATGATGCTGGGGCCGCGACGGTTGTGCATCTTGGCGCGGATCACGCGGCCGAGACCGGAGAAGAACGGCGCGACGGCCATGACGACCACGCCCTGCAGAACGGCAAGTACGATGTTGTTCATGCTCTCCCCTCCTTAACCCATTTGCACGGCGAGCACGAGGAACACCACGAGTGCCGCGACGATGTAGCAGATATAGATGCTGTAGTTGCCACCCTCGAGCTTAGTCGCGAGGTCGGCGAGCTTCTCGACACCCTTATGCGGGGCATCGACGAGAACCTTGTCGGGTACGGGCTCCACAGCCTCGGCCACACCGGTGAGCTTCTGGAAGAAGTGCGCGATGGACCAGCAGACGGCCGTGCAGCGGTCGCGCAGCGTGTAGAGCGGCTGCATAAACCAGGAAACCTCGGAGGCAAAGGTCGTGGCCACGACGGGCATATGCTCGTTGGGAGCATAGCCGCATGCCCACGGCTGGGACTTCTGCACCTTGCCGACGGTCTTGAGCTTGCGATAACCGCAGGCAAGACCGACGAGCACCACGAGCGCAATAGCGATCGCGGGCGTGGAGGTGGCAGCGCCGGAGTACTGGTTCATGAGCTCCATGCCCTCGGCGGCAAACACGCCGCCGTACGGATGCAGCACGGACGCGGCGACATCGACCAGCACGGGCGCGATCACGGGAGCGCCAATGCCCAGCACGACGCAGATGGCCGCGAGCAGGCCCTGCGCGAACACCATGGGGGCGGGAAACTCCTTGGCATTGGCCGCAGACTCCGAACGGGGCGCGGAGGC
>URWQ01000085.1 GCA_900551635.1 uncultured Collinsella sp.
GCGTAGCTCAGCTGGGAGAGCGCTTGACTGGCAGTCAAGAGGTCAGGGGTTCGATCCCCCTCGTCTCCACCCGAGCATTGAATGAGGCTCCAACGCAAGTTGGGGCCTTTTTTCATATAGGCACACAAGGTCAAAGGCGGCACCATGATCCTCCTGGTCGACAAGATCGTGCGTTGAACGGGCGCCGCGTGCATGGTAGTATTTCACGACGTGGTTCAAGATAAGGATCTGTTCTATTGGCCTCTATCGCACACGCCATTTTATAAGGGCTCTTGGCGCAACGGTTAGCGCAGGGGACTCATAATCCCTGGGTTCTGGGTTCGAATCCCGGAGGGCCCACCAGAGAATCAAGGGGCCGGGCAAATAGCCCGGCTTCTTTTTGCCATAGTTCCCACTCCATATGCCTGCCAAATTGCTTTGATAAACGTTTGCAGTTCAAATCCACGTAAAAGATTATGCTGGTTGACAAGAACCATTTCAAAACTATGCCGGATTACGGGGCTGGACCCGGACCGGCCGTCCATACCCTGCATTTCACGGAATGCGCAAGCCGTCTACCTGCGGTTTTGATTTTACCGATGACGGCATGCTCGGGGGTTCCCGGCCTGGCCCCGTAAACCGGCATGGTTTTGAAATCGCCGGGTCGGCGGGAGCGCGATTGGCCCCGGTAATGGGCCTGGCGCCGGCAAGACGGCCGTTGGGCGGATGGCGGCCCGCGCCGCGATTGCGAAATTTTCCAAAATTGTCCTTGCATCGCCGGGGGAGTTCCCGTATAGTACTTCTTCGCACGGGGGCGTAGCTCAGCTGGGAGAGCGCTTGACTGGCAGTCAAGAGGTCAGGGGTTCGATCCCCCTCGTCTCCACCCGAGCATTGAATGAGGCTCCAACGCAAGTTGGGGCCTTTTTTCATATAGGCACACAAGGTCAAAGGCGGCACCATGATCCTCCTGGTCGACAAGATCGAAAAAAGCTTCGGCGCGCGCGTCCTCTTTAGCGGCGCGTCCTTCCAGATCAACCCCGGCGAGCGTTTTGCGCTCGTGGGCCCCAACGGCGCCGGCAAAACCACCATGCTCAAAATCATCATGGGCATCGACAGTCCCGATGCCGGCCAGGTCCAGTACGCCAAGGACTGCCAGGTAGGCTACCTAGAGCAAGAAACCAACCTGGAGCACAAAGACACCACCATCCTTGCCGAGGTCATGGCCGCCGCCAAGGAAATCCGCCGCATGGGCGAGCGCGCCAACGAGCTGCAGGCCCAGATCGCCGAGCTCTCCGAGCAGGGCAAGGACGTCGACGCGCTCCTTAACGAGTACGGTCAAGTCCAGGACCGCTTTGAGCACCTGGGCGGCTACGAGCTCGAGAGCAACGCCCGCAAAATCCTGTCCGGCCTGGGCTTTAAGGTCACCGACTTTGAGCGCCCGTGCTCCGAGTTCTCTGGCGGCTGGCAGATGCGCATCGCACTTGCTAAGCTCTTTCTGCGCCACCCCGACCTGCTGCTGCTCGACGAGCCCACCAACCACCTGGACCTCGAGAGCGTCCAGTGGCTGCGCGGCTTTATTGCCAACTACGACGGCGCCGTCCTCATCGTCAGCCACGACCGAGCCTTTATGGACGCCTGCGTCGACCACGTGGCCGCTCTCGAAAACCGTCGCGTGACCACCTACACTGGCAACTACAGCAGCTACCTCAAGCAGCGCGAGGACAACCTGGAGCAGATGCGCGCAAAGCGCGCCGCCCAGGAGCGCGACATCGCCCATATGCAGGTCTTCGTCGACAAGTTCCGCTACAAGCCCACCAAGGCCGCCCAGGCTCAGGAGCGCATCCGAAAGATCGAGCAGATCAAAAAGGAGCTTGTCATCCTTCCCGAGGGCCACAAGCACATCGACTTTAAGTTCCCTGACCCGCCGCGCTCCGGCGACATGGTCGTGGGGCTCGAGGGCGTCTCCAAGTCATACGGCGATAAGCACATCTACAGCGACATCGACCTCAAGCTCTACCGCGGCGAGCATGTGGCGCTCGTCGGCCCCAACGGCGCCGGTAAGTCCACGCTCATGAAGATTCTCGCCGGCCTGGAGCCGCCCACCACCGGCACCCGCGATCTGGGCACCAACGTGGGTGTGGCCTATTACGCCCAGCACGCACTCGAGGGCATGACCGAGTCCAATACCGTCCTGCAAGAGATCGACACCGTCACGCCCAAGTGGACCGTGCCGCAGCAGCGCAGCCTGCTGGGCGCCTTCCTGTTTAGCGACAACGATTCCATCGAGAAGCAGGTCCGCGTCCTCTCCGGCGGCGAAAAGGCGCGTCTGGCACTGGCCAAGATGCTTGTGGCCCCCGAGGCACTCCTGTGCCTGGACGAGCCCACCAACCACCTGGACATCGACTCGGTGGACATGCTCGAGAACGCCCTGCAGAACTTCCCCGGCACCATCGTGCTGATCAGCCACGACGAGCACCTGGTACGCGCTGTGGCCAACCGCATCATTGACATCCGCGATGGCAAGGTCACGGTCTACGACGGCGACTACGACTACTACCTCTACAAGCGCGAGGACCTCGCGGCCCGCGCCGCCGCCGAGGCGGCAGGGGAGAGTGCATCGGCCGCGACCAAGTCCGCTAAGGTCACCGCGGCCCAGCCCGACGCCCCCGCCACCGCTTCCAAGCCTGCCGAAGGCAAAAAGACCAAGGAGCAAAAGCGCGCCGAGGCCCAGGCCCGCGCTGCGCTCAACAAAAAGCTTAAGGGCGTGCGCAATCAGCTCAAGAAGATCGAGGCAGAGCTTGACAAAAAGCGCGCCCGCTATGACGAGCTTATGGAATTGATGGCCAGCGAAGAGCTTTATGCCGATCAGGATAAGTTCAACGCCGCGCTGGGGGAATATAACGGCCTTAAGCAAGAGCTGCCCAAGCTCGAGGACGAATGGCTGGAGCTTTCCACCCAGATCGAAGAGGAGACCGCGCGTGAACTCTCGTAAGGCCACTGCCGTGGCGATGAGCATCATCGCCATCGCCTGTCGCATCTGCGGCATTTTTATGAGTGCGATGACCGTGCTGTTTTGCTTTAGCGGCCTCACCGCCAAGCTGCAGATCGTGGGCTTTGTCGTTGAGCTTTCGCGCGCGCTGCCGAGCGCCATCGCCGGCTACGGCGTCATCACCTCTCCCTTTGGCGGCGTCTTCCGCCTGGATTACGCCATCGTCGCCGTGATTCTGTTTGTAGCAGACTATCTGCTCACGCGCGCCTCGCGCCGTGTCCGCTAGGGGAGCGACATGACCAGCAGCTACCTGATGAACCTGCTTGCTAGCGCCGTCGCCGTCATCGTGGGCATCGTGATCCACGAGAGCGCGCACGCCGCCACGGCCTGGGCGCTCGGCGACAAGACGGCCCGTTCGCGCGGCCGCGTGTCGCTCAACCCGCTCAACCATATCGACCCGTTCGGTACCATTCTCCTGCCGCTGTTGATGCTCGCCGCCGGAGGCCCGGTGTTCGCCTTCGCCAAGCCCGTACCCGTCTACCTCAACAACCTCAAGCACCCCAAACGCGACGAGGTCCTGGTGAGCGCGGCCGGCCCCGCGTCGAACATCGCCCTCGCGTGCCTCGCGGCCGCCCTCATGCACGCAACGTACGGCAACCTCTACACCAGCATGTCCTTTGCCGTGGCATCACAGATCATGAACTTCGGCGCCACGTTTATCGTGGTCAACCTGTCACTCGCGTTCTTCAACCTCATCCCGATTCCGCCGCTCGATGGCTCGTCGATCATCGTGCCCTTCCTCAAGGGCAAGGCGCTCAACAACTATTACCGTCTGCAGCAATACGCCATGCCCATCCTCATCCTGGTGCTCTACCTGCTACCTATGTGGACCGGCATCGACGTGATCGGACGGTATTTCGACGTTACCGTGTATCCGCTGGCCGAGTGGCTGCTCAACTTCGCAATCGCCGGCATCTAAGGTAAACTTACAGGTCGACCGTGCAAAACGGTCGTAACATGCACCCAAACCGCGCCGCGAAGGCGCCGTCAAAGGAGGTCGAAGATGTCGTATCGCGTGTCGACGCAGGTCTACAGCGGACCGTTCGACCTGCTGCTGCAGCTGGTAACCCGCCAAAAAGTAGATATCGGCGCCATTTCCATCAGCGAGGTGGCCGAGCAATACCTTGCCGAGGCCGAGCGCATCGAGGCGCTGGACTTGGACGTGGCGAGCGACTTTTTGCTGGTTGCGTCAACCCTTTTGGACATCAAAGCCGCCTCGCTGGTCCCCCAGGAGGCCCCGCGCAAAGTCGATGACGACGATGGCGAGTTCGACGAAGACCTCGAGGAGCTCAGCACGCTCGACGGCGACGCCTTGCGCGAGGTCCTGATCCAGCGCCTGATTGCCTACAAGCAGTTTAAGGGCGCGGCTGCGGCCCTTGGTGCCCGCATGCAGGCCGAAAGCCGCATGCACCCGCGTGTGGCCGGCCCCGACCCCGAGTTCTTGGGCCTCATGCCCGACTATCTGGCCGGCATTACCCTGCGCGGCCTCGCCGTCATCTGCGCCGACCTGGACGGCAAGCGCCAGACCTTCCTGCTGGAGGCCGAGCACGTGGCACCGCATCGCGTGCCGCTCGACCTGACGGTGGCCTCGGTCGACCGCTTTACCATGGCGCACCAAACCTGCACCTTCCGCGAGCTGCTGGACGGCGACGCCACCACCGAGCAGCTCGTCGTCACCTTCCTGGCCATGCTCGAGCTCGCCAAGCGCGGCTCGCTCATGCTGAGCCAGGACGAGATCTTTGGAACCATTCAAATCAACCGCGTCGAGGGCGCCGAGGCATACGTGCCCGGCGAGGGCCCCGAGCTCACCGAATAGGAGCGACCAACCATGTCAACCCTTTCCACGCTGGAGGCAAACAGCCTCAAAGGCGCCCTCGAGGCACTGCTGCTGGTGTCGAGCGACCCGGTGAGCGCGCCCGCGCTGGCAGGCGCGCTGGATATCGCCCCTGGCGAGTGCGCGTCGCTGCTCGCCGAGCTCAAGGTTGAGTACGAGGAGGCCAACCGCGGCTTTCAGCTGCGCGAGGTCGCCGGCGGTTGGCGCCTGTTTACGCATCCCGCTTACCACGACGTAGTCGAGGCCTATGTGCTGAGCTGGGACACGCAAAAGTTGTCGCAGGCGGCACTCGAAACCCTAGCCGTGATCGCCTACCACCAGCCCGTGACGCGCGAGGTGGTCAAGGGCATCCGTGGCGTCAATTCCGACGGCGTCATCGCGTCGCTCGTGGACAAGGGTCTGGTGCGCGAGCTCGGCCGCGACCCCCAGCGCGGTCAGGCCATCATCTACGGCACGACCAACGCCTTCTTGGAAAAGTTCGGTCTGCGCTCCACCCGCGATCTGCCCGATCTGGAGCAGTTTGCCCCCGACGAGCAATCACGTCAGTTTATCCGCGAGCGTCTGAGCGGGCGCAGTATTCAGTCCACGCTTGAGGAACAAGCCGAGGACCTGGACGAAGAGCGCGAGCTTCTCGATACCGATGTTGAAGATGTTGAGGCAGTCGAGGACATGGAGACCCTAGTCATCGACGAGACCTCGGAGGATATGCATGACGAGGACTAACGAAGCAGGGGAGGCGCACGCCGTGGGCAACGCAGCACCCGCAACCGGCGCCCAGCCCGTCTACCCGCACACCATGCGCCTGCAGCGCTTTTTGGCGCGCGCGGGCGTGGTGCTGAAATTTGCGCTGTGCGACGGCGTGATGTACATGCTGGACGCGAATGCGGCGCTGAAAGAAAAAACGCTCTCCGGCGAGGAGAGCGAACTGATGACGGGGGTCAGCGATTTTACGCTGGACGCGGTGAACAAGACGCTTTTGTGCGTGACACAGGATGGCGTGACCGCCTTCGGCATTCAGACGGGACAGAGAGAGAGCGTCTATACCGGCGCGGCGGATCAGGCGATGATGTGCGGGCAGGCGCTGCTCGTGCGTTCCGGTGGGAGTGTCATCCGCGTGATGAACGGGCAGATGGCCACGATTCGCCGGGACGGCGCGTCATGCCTGCTCGTCTACGGGCAGAAGGTGATCGAGCTGACGAGCAGGGGCGTGATGACCTGCGATGTGAACGGCGAAAACGCGACGACCATCGCAAACGGTTCGTTTGAAGCCGCGTCGATTGCCAACGGCGTGCTGTATTTGGGCGGCGCGGACGGGTATACGCAGAGCGTGAGCTTATAAACGAAGCGCGTCATCCAGCGCGCGAAGGAACGCGGCACATTCGTCATCCTTCATCAACGCGGCATAAGCGTCCTTTGCGGCGGAAACGAATTCCGACCGCAGGCCGACAAGACCGTAACTGCATAGCGGACAGACGGACTTTGCGCGGGTATCCAGCCTGACGCGCGGGGTTCCGTCTTTTTTGAAATGCAGAAAGAGCGGAAACAGGCGGCAGGCCAACGGGCGCTGCTCGCGGGTACAGAAACCATCGCAGACAAAGAGATGAACGGGACGATCCGCCAGCGTGAAATTCGCCGGGATGACACGGCCGAACGCGCACCCCTCAAACAGCGCTTCCTCACCGGGGAAAAGGAGCATGCCCGTCTGCTCGTC